>AMGN01000028.1 GCA_000309865.1 Methanobacterium sp. Maddingley MBC34
AAATTATTGGAACTGACTTTTCCAACTACTTCACAGAACCCAAAAAAGCTGAAAAAGGCTACCAGCAAGTTTTCAAGAAAGGTTTCGTACGTGATTATCCCCTGAAGATCCAACATAAAACTGGTCAAGTGACACAGGTTTTATACAATGCCTCAATTTATAAAGACGAATCTGGAGATGTAGTTGGAGTTTTCGCAGCAGCACGCGACATCACAGAACGTCTAAAATCTGAAGAAAAAATTCAGATGCTGGCAAATGTGGTGGAATCATCTGATGATGCCATTATATCCAAGTCTCTTGAAGGACAAATCACCAGTTGGAATAAAGGTGCAGAGTTGATTTATGGCTATTCTGCCGAAGAAATTATGGGAAAAGATATTTCCATTTTGGCTCCGTCTCAACTAAAAGATGAAATAAACCAATTTATTGAAAAAATTAAAAAGGGAGAACGTATTCTTCATTATGAGACCTTGCGGGTGCGAAAAGATGGGACAAAAATAAATGTTTCACTTACTTTGTCACCTATTTTGAACACCTCAGGAGATCTAGTTGGAATCTCAACAATCGCCAGAGACATCACCCAACGAAAAAAGACTGATGATGAAATCCTTCAGGCGAAAGAAGAATGGGAACATACCTTCGATAGCGTTCCAGACCTAATAGCTATATTAGATACTAATTTTCGTGTTGTCCGTGCCAACAAAGCCATGGCCAATAGACTTAATGTGGATCCTGAAGAAGCCATTGGACTTACCTGTTATAATGTAGTACATGGATTGAATGCCCCCCCATCATTTTGCCCCTACATGAAATTGCTTGAAGATGGTCAAGAGCACACTGCTGAGGTTCATGAGGATCGGTTGGGTGGTGATTTCATTGTCAGTGTCTCACCGTTACATGATTCTGATGGGAACTTAATTGGGAGTGTACATGTGGCCCGTGATATTACCGATAGAAAAAAGGCAGAAGACAAGATAAAAAAATCCCTTAAAGAAAAAGAAGTTCTTTTAAGTGAAATACATCACCGTGTGAAAAACAACATGCAGATCATTTCCAGCTTATTAAGTCTTCAAAGCCAATACGTTGCCAAAGCTGAAACAGTTGATGTCCTGCAGGAGAGTCAGGACCGGGTTAAGGCCATGGCCACCATCTACGAGAAATTATCCCAGTCCAATGATTTAACTAAAATTAATTTTGAGAGTTATATGCAGAGCCTTATACAGGGTCTTTTTTACTCACACACAATCAAAGAAGGTCAGATCAACCCTATAATCAAAATCGAAAATATTATGTTAAACATCGAAACTGCCATTCCTTGTGGCCTCATAATAAGCGAACTGGTTTCTAATATTCTTAAACATGCATTTCCAGAAGGAAGAGAAGGAAAAATGTGCGTTTCACTTAAAGCACATGATAATAGATACGAACTGAAGATCAGTGACGATGGAATTGGATTCCCTGAAGATATTGATTTTAAAACCACAGATACGCTCGGGCTTAAACTAGTAAATACCTTAGTTAAGCAGATCGATGGAGAGATTACTCTTGACAGAAGCCATGGTACAGAATATAATATCATCTTTAGAGAGTTAGAGTACCAAAAAAGGATTTAGTTATTTGTAAACTATATTTCTCAGCTATTTAAGAAAAAAGTTAAAACCTAATAAATTCAAATTATTTTTGATGTGGGGGAATGTAATGTGACAAAGATAATTTTAGGAATCAGCGGAAGCCCCAGGAAACAGGCCACAGAGCACGTCCTAAGTGAAGCTCTGACTACAATGGAAGAAAAAGGTTACGAAACCGAATTATTCACTATTCGGGGGAAAGATATTAGTCCCTGCCGGAATTGTGATTACTGTCTGCGGAAAAAGGAATGCATAGTCAAAGATGACATGTACCAGCTATATCCTATTTTTAAAGATGTTAAAGGAATTATAATGGCCACTCCAATTTACAATGGAGGAGTTAGTGCTCAAATCAAAGCGGTTATGGATAGAACCCGTGCAGCGGCAGCTGTGGACATAAATTTCCTGAAACACAAGGTAGGTATGGCCATCGCCGTGGGAGGAGACCGTGTTGGAGGTCAAGAGCTGGCCATACAACAGATTATGACTTTTTATATTCTCAACGGAACAATACCAGTTAGTGGAGGTCCATTTGGATCCAATCTGGGAGCCAATTTCTGGTCACAAGATACCTTAAAAGGTGTCAAAGAAGATGAAGAAGGTTTCCGAAGTCTCAAGAAAACTTTGACTAGGTTCCAGGAATTTCTGGAAATATATCAAAGGGATTAATGATTATTTGTCCATTATCCACGGAAATATTAAAGTTATAAGATATAAGTTATAATTAATAGAGGAGTTCTAACCATTTAAAAAAGCTAAAAAGGTTATATGAATTTACAAATTTTGATGATAAGAGGAATATATTTAATGATAAGTTATAACTTATAAGTTATTAGGAGCGTTGTAATGAGAATAGAAGTAGATGAGGAAAAATGCACTGGCTGCGGAATCTGTAAGGAAGAATGTCCCAAGGGAGCCAAGATATGGGATGTGGATAAGAAGGCCATGGCCACCAATCTACGCTACTGTCACCTCTGCACAATCTGCGCTTCCAAGTGTCCGGAAGGTGCCATACTCATAGTGAGGGATGATCCAAATGAACCGAAAAAGCAGGATACAAAGGAAGACCTCTGAAACCAGCATAATTGTTGAGCTTAATCTGGATGGTACCGGAGAGTACCAGGTGGAAACCGGGATCCAGTTTTTAAACCACATGCTGGAATCCTTCACCAGACACAGTCTGTTTAATCTGAAAGTGGAAGCACAGGGAGATATCCAAATAGACGACCACCATACCGTAGAAGACGTGGCTATAGTCCTGGGTGAAGCTCTGCAGGAAGCACTGGGGGACAAAAAAGGAATTCGTAGAATGGCCCATGCACTGGTGCCCATGGACGAATCCCTGGCCATGGTGGCCGTGGACTTATCCGGCCGAAGTTACTCCGTTCTGGATCTACCATTCCATCAGGATAAAGTAGGTGACCTCAGCACCGAGAACGTGGGCCACTTTTTAGAGTCACTGGCTCAGACAGGAAAAATTAACCTTCACGCCCGATGTGAAGGAGAAAACGACCATCACCAGGTGGAAGCCATCTTCAAAGCCCTAGCCCGTGCACTGCACGATGCAACCCGAGTGATTCATGATCAGATGCCCAGTACCAAGGGTGTGATTTAGGAGAGGATGGATGAGCCAATATCCTGAAGGTTTGTTAATTCCCACCAGACGGTTGGAAACCCTGACTGATGGCCTATTCGCCATTGCCATGACCATACTGGTGGTAACCATTCAGATACCCATTGGTCCCATACACACTGCAGATCTGTTCGTGCAAACCACTTCGGAGATCATTCCTAAATTTGCAGTATATTTTTTGAGTTTTCTCCTCCTAGCAGTGTTCTGGGTGGACCATCACATGTTCTACTTGGTTAAAAAGAGCAACTTCACTCTGATCTGGTTAAACATATTCTGGCTGATGTTCATTGCACTATTGCCTTTATCTACCTCAATAATAGCCCAATTCCCTGAATATCAACTTGCACAACTGATATTCGACTTTAATCTCCTTTTCATAGGCCTATTTTTCTATATAATCTGGAGCTACTCTCTTGATAGGGGCCTGATTTCTGAAGAAGTGAAACCATACTACCCTTATATTAAGCGAAGTCTTTTATTCATGCCTATTGTGATTTCTGTAACCATATTATTTACTTTCATTAACCCAAAGTGGAGCATGGTTATTTTATTCATGATTCCTATCTTTTCCCTTATTGGACGGAAGTTATGGTCCCATAATAAAACTTAAACCCTACCAAAGTCAATAAAAGACATACTTGGTTTTCATTGACACGAATGAAGAATTAATGGTAATTAAAAAGCAACAACAATATAATAATGGAGATTAAAAAAATGAAAACATTAATTGCCTGTTACTCCTATTCTGGGAACACATTAACTGTGGCTCAGAAACTACAGAAGTTAATAAATGCAGATTTCACCCGTATAGAACCTGTTAAAGATAGATGGTATCTTATTAAAGCCATACATTCATATTTGGAGAAGAAATGGCCCATAAACCCCTGTATAACTGACATAACCGATTATGATTGTTTGATTGTCTGTTGTCCTGTCTGGGCCAGCCGCACTCCACCTGGTGTTAACCAGTACCTGGAAAAGTTGGAAAATGTTTCCGGTAAAAAATGTGCCTCCCTGGTAACCATGGGAGGGGATGGTAATCAGATCGCCACCATGCAGATCCGTGAAAACTTAGAAGCCAAGGGAATGGAATTTATCAATAAATTGACAATTGGGGGCAAAGCACAGAAAAGTGGGGAATGGGAAGCCATGGTACAGGATTTTACCCAGAAATTCAATGATGAATAATTAATAATCAATGGATATCTAGTAATCAATCAATGGGCTAGAATGAATATGAAGTTGTATTAATCCCCCCTATTTTATTTTTATTTGTTTATTTTCTAAATAGATTCTGGATCAATCTTTTTGAATAATTGAATATTGGAAGTAATTGAATATTCATAAGAAATAATTAAATATCCTACCAAAATCAATACCGGATATCTTCCGCCCTTCATAATCGGAGTATATGTTTTCTGCGGCTTCTTCCAGTTCAGCTGATTTTATTCCATGATCCAGGGAGAGTTTCGCCTCAATAAAGGCAGCTAGACGATCTGCAGCATGGAGGAGTTCTCCATCCAGGGGTGAAAATTCATTTTGGTTGTACTTTTTATTGAGATCCCCAAAACTTATCCCCAGTTTAACTTTCTGGTTGTCCTGTATCTTGTTTTCAAATTCTGATTCTGAAAAATACTTCATATCCGCATGCCACGGTCTGGGCAATAGGGGTAAAAGTTCTTCTTTCATCTGAAAATCTTCATAATCCTTAATAATTTCTTTAAGTCCCTCTACCGAACCTTTAACTGGTGATATGATGTCCTTGGTCAGGACTTCCGGCAGATCATGGAACAAACCCGCATAGAAATTATTATAAAAACGTTTTGGACAGGCTTCTATTCCCATCTCCAGGGTGCACAGGTAGCTAGTTGAGGCAACAATGAACATGTGCCCCAGTACCGATGTTTCAGGTATTCGAGGAATATGTGCCCATCGTTTCTGGAAGCGGAGCTGTCCGCACAGATCGATGAATCCAAATGACTTCTTACCCAGAAGGATCTTCTGCACTCCAATTAGATCGTAGTGGTCTTCGATCTGGTTTTCAATGTTTTCCTTGGTTTTCTCGATGCCATAGATAAAGGGTGCGGTATGGTAGATGATCTTGAACTCCCACTGGGTGGCCAGATAGTGAGCTGCCCTGAGTATGCGCCTTTCAAGGGTGTTCGGACTTTCCTGGTAGTAACTTCTAAATCGATTCTGGAAACCCTGATCCAGGCCCACCATGTCATTTTCCAGTTTCTGGAAAACGTGTTTATTAAGTTCTTCACCCTTTTCCTTCATCATACGATGGAATACAGGGGGTTTAATATCAGTTAAAACTGTTCGGTGAAGAAATTCAAAGATTCCCCCTTCAATGAGGGAGATCCAGTCAACACTACCGGATCCCATCCGGTCTTCCTCAAATCTACCGATAACATAGGCAATTACCATTTTATGAGCCTGTTTATCCAGTTCTGTGAATTCCACTGGACGGATATGGTCGTTCCAGCGTTGCATACTGGCTGCTTTGGAGAAGCGTTCTATGATATTTTCGATCATTTATACACCATACTTTGTTATGTTTAAAGTAATATTAAATAATAATGATATTATTAATTTTCCAGATGTATGAATGAATCAAAAGTAAGAATTAAAATAAAAAAAGATACAGTCCTGTAAGGACTGTTTTTAAATAGACTTATTCTGGTTTGGAAACTAACACTGTCTTGGACATTGTCTGGCCCTGAGGACCGTGTGGTTTACGTAGAACAGTGTCATTAGCTTTTTCGATCTCTCGTGCTTCAGTGGCCAGTTTGGCAGCTGTAGCGATGAGTTCGTGGGCTGATGCCACGATTGGCACGTATTTTTCCATATCTTTAACCATGAAACAGCCTTTGAGGTCGATGTCCCCCACTTTAGCAGCCATTTCATAAGCAGCCATTGCTTTTGCTTTGGCGTATGGGCTGGAGAATCCAGCGGTTTCTGTGGCTTTAGCAGCGTCGATGACTACTTTTGGTAGTTCGATAGTTTCTCCTGCTTCAGCTGCAGCGATCATTCCATCGATGGTTTCCTGTACCACTCGGTAAGCACCGGTGGCGGCTAGTACTTTTATTACATCGGCGTTGAATGATGCCATTTCAGTTGGGTCTAAGAATTCTCTTCGAGCTCCGATCATTGGGTCGCCCAGTACTACGATGTATCCTAATTCCTGTTCATCCATTTCTTCCCTTTTACCCATTCCAGGAGCGTCACCAATGATTAATGCTGGGACGTCCATTCCAGATAATAGTTCTCGGGCCTTAGCTGGTCCAGGAGCACCAGGGTTTGGGCTGATGAATATTACGAAATCAGGTTCGTAATCCATTATTTTTGGTACGACTTCTTCAATCTGTTCTGGGTTCATCTTTGCTCCAGAACTAACTCCTCTAACATCTATGTTAGGCCGGTCGGCCCTCTCGTCTAAGACTAAGTCAAGAACTGGAGAGGTACCTATGTTACCGCATTTAATAACTCCTATTTTTACAACCATATTATCACCGATTTGCTATATGGAAGATCGGCATAAGTATTTTTTCATTTAATTATTAGGGGAAGATTTATATAGGAGATTCATAAGCGCCTGTAAAAAATGAGATCCCCTTCTTCCCAACATATTATGATAAAACATATTTAAATATAATAAAATGCTATTTTCCAGTGGTGAAGTTTATGAATTATTCGCATGGTTATTTTTTTATAATTGGATTTATGGTTTTTGTGGTTTTGACATCTGGCTGCATAACCATTAGCAACAATAATCTCAACAATTACCAGAATACAACTAAAAATTTTTCTTATAATGGTGTTAATTTTTCGTATCCCAGTAACTGGCAGGTGAGTGTTTCAAATGACAATGAAAACCAGAACATCATTGTTACCAAGGATTATTATACTCAGCTGCAGATTATGATAACTCCCAATTACGGTATGTCTGAAGAAGGGGTTCTTCATCAGAAAAACAATACTGTATATCCCGGTTGGAAAAAAATATCAGAAGATACTCTCATATTAGACAATCAAACAGCATTCAGAACCATATTTAATGGTAATGATATTGTGTTCTTTTTTAACCAGATGAGACACGAAGAAATACTCTTTGTGAAAAATAACAATACATTTACCATTCTAACCACAGTCCCCACTAAAAATTACAATGAAGAAAAACAGAGTTTTGAGAGTATTATGGATAGTATCCATGTTCAATAATGACAATAGTGATTAAATTGGTGATTAAATTGTCATCAACCATTTTAAGGGTAGTTTAAATAAAAAATTTGCAAGTTACAAAAAAATACTAAATTTAGGAAAGAGACATACATTTCCAGTGTAAAAAATTCCCATTTACTTAATTTAACAATAAAATAAAAGGTAAATGACCTTTCAATCTGAAAATAAATCAAGTAAAATGATTTAATTTACCTGGCTCTTTTTGAATTTCTCACCAGTTGACTTGCATATATAACCACTGCAATTAAGGCCAGTATATAGAACAGGTAAACCACACTATCGGTGGGGCCTGTTTCCACCCATATCATGGTGTGGGTTAGCACGATTGCATATAATGCAGTGAATGCCCCGTTGGCTTTGACCTGGGTGGCATAGATTACCCGTAGTACTGCTCCAATTATAAACATCTGTATGATCATGGCATAAAATCCAAAGTCCAATACCGCGGGCCCAAATATGGTGGAAGTTATGCTGGTGGTGGGTGTGCTCCCTGATACGGGGTAGTTAAGGACAACCTGTCCCACTGTAACCCGGGGATGTCCTGTGGAGAGAGCCTGATGGAATAGGTCACCCCCAGTGGCTCCAGCCATGTGCACGATCTTGTCAAAGACCATCATGGTAAAGCCCGCACGGTAAGCGACAAGTTGTAACGGGTTTAAACTCCATTGTTGCCATTGAATGGACATGACTGCAATGTAACCTGCTGCTACCCCCACTAAACCAATTAAAAAGATTGAAATCAATATTTGACTAGTTTTCATTTTACGAGAATAATATAAAGTTACAAAGGCACTTATGAGTATGGCCATGGTGGTGGTTCGGTAACCATTAACGGCGAAGACTCCCAGGCCTATGATGAAAAGGAGATAATACCATTTACGTGGATATTTTGCCAGGAGAATTGTGATTGCTGGGAGAAATATAGGGTATGAAATGCGCCATAAGTCCGTGGTGGCCTTGAACTTCAAGTACCCGCTTAAGATAGGTATACCTCCTAAAAGGTAGAGGTTCAGGATTTGGAGGAATATGCCAATTAGTACTGCCGCCAGTACCACCCGCTCATCCAATAGGATCCGGAGTTTATTGTACCAGGGTGCGGAATTCTCTTCAGTGACACTGGAGCCTCCCAGAATGGATTTAAGTTTTTCACTATGATTATAAACGAATTTAGGGACGAAAACACCTGCAATGAAAAATAGAGTTCCCATTAAAACATAGGCCCATGTGGTGTTTGAAATCCACTGGAGGTTTCTTAGGTGTTCCTGGTATGCTATTGCTGCCAGTGATACATACAAAGCAATGATTACCACTAGGATGTAGGGTGAAAATAGATCCACGCTTTTAAATTTCATAAATTATTCTCCTAAAATGTTACCGTTAGTTATACTATGAAATAAAGTTTACATATCAAAATAAACTTTAATGAAAATATCAGAATTTTTTTCCTTGTTTTGGAATTATTTCAATCCTTATTATTTCAATCCTTGAGAATTATTTTAAGTATTATTTGTCTAATTCCTTTATTCCTTTTGTTTATAAAGCTTTTTAGTCATGAGATGAATTCCATCAAGATTTTGTCGGATCATGATTTTGCCCCCAATTTAACCCGAATTAGTTCTACAGTAGAATGAATGACATTATGTGTTTGGTCATTAAAAGGCAACAAAGTGTACCTGAAAGCAAACATTTATTCTACAGTAGAAAAATAAGTTTTACTTTTCATGGAAAGGATAACAATCTACCCTAAAAATCCAATTACACTTCTACAGTAGAAAATATAAACTTCGGTTAAAATAATGTTTATTATAAATTTAGGAGCTTAATTAATCTTAAAAAAATTTAATAAAATAAATAATTTAATAAAATAATTTAAAATAATATAAAATAATTTAAAATATTCGAAGTACTTCAAAAACTAAAATTATTAATTCTAATAATCTCCTGACGCAGTCATAACCAGTCTACTGGCAAAGGTAGGGCATGCTGCCACATGGGTATGAACATAACTGGCCAGGGTGTTCTTACTCATCAGTCCATCCATGGAATCAACCACACCTCTACCCCTCAGGATGTTGAATGCAAATTTCGGTTTCTGGCCCTCCAGTTCCAGTTTGGAGTAGTGGAACTCATGACCATGGAAAGTCTCTCCTTCAGGGATGATTATGTTATCCTGTTTGGCCCGGGCAATGACGTAACTCAATGCCTGGGGTTTTTTAGTCATGTGGGAGTGGTATCCAAACACATCACACATCTGGTGATGGTTTATGGAACGGGTGAGATACATTAACCCCCCACATTCAGCATAGATGGGTCGCCCTTCCTGGTGGAATTTTTCCACAGATCTGCGCATGGACTGGTTGGCCTCCAGTTCCCGGGCAAAAATTTCAGGATAACCCCCACCAATGTAGATTCCATCCACATCTGGCACCTCTTCATCGTGTAATGGGCTGAAGTAAACCAAATCTGCATTGTTAGCCTCCAGTGCCTCCAAGTTATCCTGGTAGTAAAAGGTGAACACTTCATCCCGGGCAATACCCATTTTAACTTTCCGGGTGTTTTCCTGCTTGAATATTGGTTCTCGACCTTCAGGCAGCTTTCCAGCACCTTTCATTATGTTAATAAGCGCATCCAGGTCAATGTTCTCTTCCATAACCAGGCCCCAATCTTCAATATTCCGTTTAATGTTCTCTCTTTCCACAGCCGGTACCAGGCCTAAATGGCGTTGCTCCACACTGATGGCATCATCCCGAGGTATGCCTCCAATTACAGGAGTGTCAGCCAGTTTTTCCACCGCTTCCTTGGTTTTGAGGTAGTGTTTCCGGTTTTTAACCAGATTCAGAATGACCCCCTCAATCCGGATGGTGGGATCCAGAGTTTTAAAACCAATAACAATGGCCGCAGCACTTTTAACCAGGCTACGGGAGTTTAAAATAAGAACAACCGGGGAGTTTAGTGCTTTAGCAATTGAAGCCGTGTTTCCAACATCTCCAGTTGGACTTATTCCTTCATAAAGCCCTCTGACACCTTCTATAACTCCTATTTTTGAGTTTGAAATCTTCAATCCCCTTTCAAATGCTTCGCGGATCTGACCATCACTCATGAAAAATGAATCCAGGTTTCGGCTAACATTTCCAGTGGCCATGGTATGATAAGTGGTATCAATATAATCCGGGCCTGCTTTATAGGGTTGAACTTCCTGTTCACGGGAGAGGGCTTTCATTATCCCAGTGGAAATAGTAGTCTTCCCCACTGCGCTACCTGTGCCTGCCAGTACTAATCTCATGTGATCTAATAAGAACCGTCTTTATTATAAAAGTGGTGACATAGTTGGGTAAAAAATCGATTCCGAAAAAATTAAAATTACTAAAAATTATTAAAAAAATTATTAAAAGATAGAATGAATTATTAAAAGATAGGATAAAAATATAGAAAAATAATTGGAATATAGTATTTTTAACCCGTAATGACCCCTGATTCCAGTAGGAATGATGGTGAGAGGTTATGATAATCAACAATTTACTTTGCATCTGCACTCACTAAATTTTTATGTACCTTAATGAACATAGAAAAAGTTTGTATGGAGATAGAAAAACTGCGTATTCTGGGTGAAGCCTCCCAGTACGACCTCTGCAACTATGTGGGCCTGAATAAAGAGAATTTCACCTCCCGTAACCTGCCTGGGATTTACCATGCCCGAACTCAAAATGGTTGCCAGGTCCCATTATTCAAGGTCCTGATGAGCAATCACTGCACCAGTGACTGCAACTACTGCCTCAATCACTGCCATAACCGGTTTGAAAGGATTGAATTTTCTCCAGAAGAGTTAATATCCGTTTTCCTCCACTATTACCAGAACCACTATGCTGAAGGTCTTTTTTTAAGTTCAGGAATGCCAGGGGATGCTGATGTGGCCATGGAGAATATGGTAGAAGTAGCCCGTAAACTACGCCTGGAATATGAGTACCAGGGTTACATACACCTTAAGGTGATTCCAGGAGCTTCCTATGATATGATTAAGAGGGCCATGAACCTGGCAGACCGGGTGAGTGTGAACCTTGAATCAGCCACTGCAGCTGGTTTCCAGGAACTCACCACCACCAAAGACTATCATAACGATGTCCTGCGGAGAATGAAATGGATCGGGCGTCTTCATAAACGTCACCATGAACTGGCACCTTCTGGTCAGAGTACCCAGATAATTGTAGGGGCCAACAATGAAACTGATCAGGATGTATTGAAACGAGCAGAATGGCTTCATAAACATTTAAATATCAATCTAAGTTATCTTAGCCCTTTTGAACCACTTAAAGAAACCCCACTGGCAGATCACACTAAACCTGAACAGAAACGAACACCTCGCCTGTACCAAGCTCAGTTTCTCCTGAATTCCTATGGTTTTTCACTGGATGAAATTATTCTGGATGATGAAGGTTTCATCCTCTTGAATGAAGATCCTAAATTGCTCTGGGCAAAATCTCACCCTGAAGAATTCCCTGTGGAAATAAATGAAGCCAATTTTAAAGAATTGATGCGTATCCCTGGTATTGGTAAAAAATCCGCCCAGAGGATCATAGAATCTCGGAGAAAAGGAGTAAAATTAATTGAATTGGATGAACTCAAAAAACTGGGTGTGGTAGTGAAAAGAGCCGAACCATTCATCCAGTTGAACAGTGCCAGGCAAACCACCCTGTCATTTTAAAATTAGTTTAATGTTTATTTTAAATGCATTATTAAGTGTCTAAATAATTTGTAAATTCAAAATGATCCATAAAAAAAGAAAGTTATAAGTTATAACTAATAAGTTCTAAGTTATAATTAATTATAACTTATAACTAACCACCCCCGTATAACCGCTAATTTTTAAAAATCTTCCTTTTCAAACATTTCCCAGATCTCAGGATATTTCTGTTGCACTGCCTCCTCAATGAGGGCAGATGCCTCTTTACTTATACTGAATGCCGGTTTCGTATTCTTTAAAAACCTCAAAACAGCCGCAGATTTAGCAGACCATAATGAAATGCGAGGATTTTTACGAACCTCCAATACCACCCCATCAATAATGATTTTATTCGGATCTTCCTTGGGTTTTCTGGTTTTTGAAGGGCTTTTAACCTTTGAAGAACTTCGGGAAGATGATTTCCCAGTTGCCTTCTTCTCTACAGACACTGTTTTTTCAACGTTCTCAAGTCTCTCCTTATTTTTAGGTTTTTCTTTTCGAATCAGGGCGTCCAATCCTCTTCCCAGTGCACTCTCGCCCTTTTTAGCAGGAGTCATTTATTATCCTCCCCATCAGATTCAATCAATGATAAAAATTCCTTAGCAAGGTCATTGTAGGCTTCAGTCCCTATACATTCCTCATCATAAATAATACATGGTTTTCCATGGCTGGGGGCCTCGGCCAGTTTTACATTTCGTGGAATGGTGGTTTTAAAAATATATTCGGTGTCTCCGAAGTACTGTTTGACATTATGGTAAACATCCCGTCCCAGCCGAGTACGAGAATCATAAAGAGTGATTAATATCCCCTTTATTGGTGAAGGACTATTTAAACGACTTTCTACAAGTTTCATGGCATCTAAAAGATCAGCCATTCCCTCCAGGGCATAGAACTCAGCCTGGATAGGTATGATGACACTATCTGCAGCTACCAGGGCATTGATTGTTAGGATACCCAGGGAGGGAGGCACATCCAGCAAGACAAAGTCATAATCATCCAAAAGGCCATCCATGGATTCTTTTAATATGAATGGGAATCCAATATCTTTACTGAGTTCAATTTCAGCCCCGCTGAGTGAGATATGGCTGGGAAGGAGGTCCAGTTCTGAAATTTCAGTGGAAACAATGGCTTCGCCTACTGTCTGTTCTCCGGTTAAAACCCGGTAAACTGAATTTTCCTCGTTTTTCTCCACCCCAAATGCCGTGGTGGCATTGGCCTGAGGGTCCATGTCAATTACCAGAACTTTCTTTCCTAATAGTGCTAATGCCGCTGAAAGGTTTACTGCGGTGGTGGTTTTACCACAACCACCCTTTTGATTGAGTATTGATATTACTTCTGCCATAATAGTTCTCCAATTAAATTTTTTTGAAATTTCTTATTAATTATAAGTTATTAAGTATAAGTTATAAGTTATAATATTTAAAGTTTCCAGATGAGTTAATAAAGAAATTTAGAGGGATTTATGAGATAAATGAATTATGGAACATATATAAACTCAAGAATTAAAATCAAATCCAAAAAATAAAAAAAATAACTCAAAAAACAGGTATCATTCCCGGATGGTTCCCAGTGATGCACTCTCCACCATTGGGAGTTACAATAAAGGTATTCTCAATTCCCACCATGCCAATACCTTCAATTCCTTTTTTAGGCTCCACTGCAAACACCATTCCCTCCTGGAGGGGTTGGTCGAATTTTTCGGCAATAACCGGAAGCTCATCAATCCACAAACCTATTGCGTGTCCTAAGAATTTCACTTTACGGGGTCCGAATCCCATGAAGTTTTCCAGAAATTCCTCATCAAGGTTATCCATTATCTGACCATATATCCTGGAGGGAATTGCACCGGGTTTCAGCATTCTGGATATATCATTCTGGATTTCCACACACCTCTGGTGGGCTTCCAGGGCAGGTTCAGGTAATGTGCTGCCGTACATGTAGGTCATGGTCTTATCGGTGTTGTATCCATTAACAGCGCACCCAACATCTACAAATACCAGGTCACCTTTTTCAAGTTTCCGATGACGGCTTCCTAAGACTGGTGCTGCCGGGCTTAATCCACGAGTTCCACTGGCACCGTCAAAATAGGTGGGGTAGATGGAACTATCACCAAAACCAACATGGCCCACCACCATCTCATTATCAAACATCCCAAAACGGGTTAATCCATCATGTCCCTCTTCTACCAGGACCGAGAATAGTTCAACAGCAAGATCAGCTTCACTCATCCCTTCACGTAGCATTTCAGGCGCCAGGTCCTCCAGGACGTGCTGGTGGATCTTTCCAGACTTCCGCATGAAGGAAAGCTCGTAGTTGCTTTTAACTGCCCGGACACCAGCCAACTGCAAATCAACAGAGCGAAATTCATTAAAAGGAAAATGTTTAGTAAAACGCTGATACATAGCCAGAGGTACCACCTCTGTTTCCAAGTACACTGTATCCGGGAGGGTTTTAATGTCCCTGCGGGCATCTCTAAAACTTCTCATAGGTTGAATAAAGGGAAATAATGATTCATCCTGAGCTCTATGATAACTACGCCGTACCCAGAAGGTGGGGTCCCCTTCACGGGGGATGATGAGCATACCATCCTGCATGGTACCAGTGAAGTAGTATTGGTTAATTTTACTGAAAATTACTGCCATTTCCCATTCAGGAGTGGAAGCATCCATCATAGTTTTAAAAGACCGTATCCTGCCTTCAAGTTGGGATAAAGGGACTTTTTCCATAATTATTTACTCCTTATTTACTTGTAACCTTTGATTTGAAGAATGTATTATTTTAATTTTATTTGAGTGAATCTTATTTTTCGGGAAATTGGAAAAGATTTTTCAGTAATAGGAAAAAAATATGGTGAAAAGTTAACTCTTAGAAGTTAACCCTTCGTGAGATATCCATTGGCAGAGGGAGAGGCCGGTAGGGTTTTCCTTCAGTTTCCAGTTTTATGACATCAATGAGTTCTTGAAGTCCCATGGATACTTTTTGACCGGTTTCCCTGACATTGACTGTTAATTCAGAACCTCCTTCCATTTCACGGTCCCCGATTACAATGACATAGGAGGCCCATTCTCCGCCAGCGTTCCGGATCTTTTTACCCACTGTTTCTGGTCGGTCATCCACATCCACTCTTATATTGGCATTCTTGATTTGCAGTGCCAATTTATTTGCATAATCCATGTGTCGTTCTGCTATAGGTATAACCCGTACCTGGGTTGGTGCCAGCCACACCGGGAACATGGGGGCTTTTTCTTTCATTTCCACGGCAGATTTTTCAAGTAAACTGCAAATTACCCGTTCAATACTTCCAGTAGGGCTGCAGTGTAAGATAAGGGGGTGGTGTTCCTGCTCCTCCTGGTCAATGTAGGTGATCCCGAATCTTTCCCCACTTTCCACGTCGATCTGAATGGTAGGGTTTTCAATTGGCCTTCCCAACGCATCAATGGCTGCAAAGTCCATTTTACATATCCAGTAATGTTTACGTTCTGGTAGGATCTCCATGAGCACTGGTTTTCCTATCATGGCTGCTGCTTTATTGATCCAGTCCCGGTTTTCTTCCATGAAATCTGCTGTGGCCCTGAATATAACTTCGTAGTTAACATCCAGATCTTCTCCAGTCTTTTTGCACATTTCAATCTGGCCTTCAAACTCCTGGAGGGATTGCTCAATATCCGCACAGACAGTATGCAGATCAGGCATGGTGAATCCACGGAGCCTTTTTAATCCCACCACTTCCCCTTTCTTCTCTAGACGGAAACTATAGGTTGAAAGCTCGTAGATACCCACTGGAAGGTTTTTCCAGGTTAAGAATGAGTCCGCTAGGATTCTAAATGCTCCGAAACAGGCCGCGAATCTGAGCATGAGATCTTTTTTACCACCGGTCATTCTGTACTGGCGTTCTCCGAATTTTTCAGCGTGCACCCGGATGGCATCGTCTGCCAGATCGTACATGATGGGAGTTTCAACAGGCATGGCACCCCGGTCAGTTACCAGGCTGTAAACATAGTCAGATAAGAGGTCACGGATGAGCCGGCCTTTAGGGTACCATCGGAGGTGTCCCACATCAGCGGATGGTTCGTAATCAGCCAGTTTTTTCTCGCGCATAAGCTTCACATGTGGTGGTTCCTCACCAGTGGATTCTCCCCTTCCCAGTTCGTAGTCCACCAGTTTTTTAAGATCGGTGCTCTGGTAATCATAGGTTTCAGTGTCCAGAAGCTCTCCGTCTTTTAACATGTAAAAGTGTGATTCTTCTTCATCTGCAGATTCTTCTTCTTTTTCTTCAGTAGATTCAGAGGTTATACTCCTGGAGAGTTCTGATAGTGGGTGTCCTTTACAGGAGACTTCAAATGATTTGTACCATCCGAAGGGTACTCTGTTAACAACTAGATCCATGCCCTGGAGTTCTGATTCCAGGTTGGTGAGAATTTCTTTGGCTGCATCAGGAGCGCCTAAAGATGAACTTAAATGAGCGTAAGGGTAAATTACAATGTTTTCTGCTTTAACTTTACCCGATATATCCATTATCTCTTTCACAGCGTTTTCAACCACTGCCACGGGGTTTTCTTCATCTTCTTTTTCTACGGCGGTGAAAACCACCAGGGCGTTTTCAAACTGGCCTTTCTTCTTTTCGTCGTCTATTTTCTCTGCGATTCGTGTTTTGGATTTGGTCTGGTACTTCAAATGATCAGAATGAATCAAAAGTATGCGCATACTACCACCTTAATAATAAACTCAGTTAGTCATATGTTAATTTAATCATGTGTTAATTTATACAGTCAAAACTGTGCACTTAAAAATAAAGTTCTGTCTTGATGTTATTTATAAGCTACCTCTTCTTTTTTAGACTTCCCCAGTGACTGGTTTAACAGTTCTTTTGGGTAGAATTTCCAATGATGTTAACTGATATTTAAATGTTAAATGAAAATTTAGAATCTTAATGAAAAGTTAATAATGTAAATAGCTGTTAAATGGAATTTAATTTTAAAAATGATTGAAACTATATTTCCATCTCAATATATCTCATAATGGTTTTAATCCCCAGCCAAATTCTCACCTACATCACCAGTATGGTAATTAACCCTGAAATGATGATTATTAAAAATATTATTCCAACATTCCGGCCGAATTTTCTTGTTCCCAGGAATAAAGCTATTAAAAATTTGAAAAAAGTATTGGACATGGCTGCTAAGGTAATTGCAGTCACTGCAGTGTTGGTAGGAATGGTTTCAGGAGCCAATAGGGCCATGCTGATTGTAATAGCATCCACATCAGCCACACCAGATATTATACTAGCCAGATAGACACCACCACTACCAAGGTAGATGTTAGCTATTTTGGAAAGGAATAAAATTGCCAGGAAGAGGGCTCCGAATATGAGTGCGGGTTTCAATGAGAAAGGATTATCCAGTTTGAGATCTGCATCCATCTGTCGAACTTCTGTTCTTCTCCAGATAATAATCCCCAATATTATTCCCAAAAAACCCATCACCAGCATTGGCGCAGATAACTGTGGAAGCAGGGCGGGATTGATAACTGAAACCTCAAAGAGCATCCTGAGAAACATCATGGAACTGGCCACCACTGTGGCGAATACAGCAGCCTTCATTAAAATTCCTGATTCTTTAACTCTGGCTGCCATGGAAGTGGCCACTGCTGTACTGGACACCAGACCCCCAACAATTCCAGTGACACTCAGCCCCCTCTCCGGTCCAATGAACTTCATGAGTATGTAACCTGTGAAGCTGATTGCAGATATGAAAACCACCATCAACCAGATCTGGAAAGGATTGAAAACAGCCAGAGGCCCCATAACCTGATCCGGGAGGAGTGGCAGGATTACAAAGGCTATTATCAGGAATTTAAGGGTGTTTATCAGCTCTTTTTCACTTATCCGGTGGGCGAACTGGTGAAGGTGGGGTTTAACTGCCAGGAGAGTGGTGATGATTATGGCGAATATAGGAGCCACCAGCATTCCTTCATCAGTGAAACATAGCAAACCCAATGCGAAGGTTAAAAAAGCAGCAACTTCGGTGGTTATCCCCACATCACCGTTTTTACGGGTGGTTACCAGGTAACTCATGCCCACCAGAACCACCAGCCCAGCAAAGGCCACAATCCAGAAGTAGGGAAAGAACTGTGAGAGGTAGGCAGAAATGGTTCCCATGATTGAAATTAAAATAAAGGTTCGAATCCCTGCAAACTCAGCTCCTTCTTGTTTTCGCTCCCTTTCAATACCTATCAGGGCACCTAATGCCAGAGCAATGAGGAACTTTAAAATGAGCAGAGAGTCCATGTTATTAATTATACATCCTATGATTATATGAAATTTTCAGAATTTAATTTAAGAATAACCAATAATGAAGATATCTTAAAACACGATACTGCTTTATTTAAAAAATAAATACTCCAATGAGAATATAAATGAATAAATGCACGTTTTTCCACTGATCCACATGAAAATGCATTGATGGGAAGATTGTTCAGCTAATGCCCAATTATTACCCTCAAAAAGAGATAGCATTTAAAAGTGGTTACGACATAATTATAACATTATAAGTTTACGATATTGATTATTTTGTAAATCACAGGTGATTTGATGAGAAGCGATAACATAAAAAAGGGGATGCAAAGAGCCCCTCACCGTTCACTTTTACGGGCTTGTGGCGTAACTGATGCTGAAATGGATAAACCATTCATTGGAGTGGCTAACAGTTTTACCGACATAGTCCCAGGACATATTCATTTAAAACAAATTGCTAATGCAGTTAAAATGGGAATCAGCCAGGCAGGAGGTGTTCCATTTGAGTTCAGCACCATGGCTATCTGTGATGGAATTGCCATGAACCATGATGGAATGCGCTATTCACTGGCCAGCCGTGAAATCGTTGCTGACACCGTGGAGAGCATGGCCCAGGCCCACAGCCTGGATGCCCTGGTTCTTATACCCACCTGTGATAAGATCGTGCCAGGTATGCTTATGGCCGCTGCTCGGCTGGATATACCCGCCATAGTGGTTACAGGCGGCCCCATGCTCCCAGGAGAATACAAAGGGGAAGCTGTAGACCTAATCAATGTTTTCGAAGCCGTAGGTAAGGTTTCCGCAGGGAAGATGAGTGAAGAAGAACTGGATGAACTGGAACGTTGCGCCTGCCCAGGAGCAGGATCCTGTGCCGGGCTTTTCACTGCCAACAGTATGGCCTGTTTAACTGAGGCTCTGGGAATGAGTCTGCCTTACTGTGCCACCACCCATGCAGTGGACTCCCGTAAAATCCAGCTGGCCAGGGAATCCGGGGAGAAAATAATGGAACTGGTGGCAAAAAACATCACTCCCTCCATGATCATGACCCAGGATGCCTTTAACAACGCCGTGGTGGTGGATCTGGCCCTGGGAGGATCCAGCAACACCGCCCTTCACCTACCAGCCATAGCCCATGAACTAGCGGAGAAGGGAGTTGAAGTTAATTTAGACCTTTTCGATAGTTACAGCAGGGAAATACCACACCTGGCTGCAATCAGTCCCTCAGGTAAACACACCATGCTGGATCTGCATAAAGCAGGAGGCATACCTGCTGTGTTAAATGTTTTAGGAGATAAAATTTTTCAAGGCGCCCTGACTTGTACTGGTGAATCCATGGGAAACAACATCAGTGCAGCTGAAGTTATGGATGATACGGTTATACACCCAATGGACAACCCTGTACACCAGGAAGGAGGTATTGCCGTTTTAAAAGGCAGTTTAGCACCTAACGGTTCTGTGGTGAAGCAGGCCGCAGTTAACCCAGACATGTTAACCCATGAAGGTCCTGCTAAAGTCTTTAACAGTGAAGAAGAAGCCACCAAATCCATATTCCAGGGTAAGATCCAGGAAGGGGATGTAATAGTCATTCGTTATGAAGGTCCCCGCGGAGGTCCGGGTATGAGGGAAATGCTTAATCCCACATCGGCAATATCTGGAATGGGAATTAAATCCGTGGCCCTCATAACTGATGGAAGATTCTCAGGAGGAACCAGAGGCCCCTGTATTGGTCATGTTTCACCAGAAGCCATGAGTAACGGCCCTATTTCCGCGGTTCAAGACGGAGATTTAATAAAGATAGACATACCCCAGAGAAAACTGGAACTGATGGTTGCAGAAGACGAAATTGAAAGAAGGCTCCAGAATGTTAAACACCCTGCAAAACAGTTGAAGGGATGGTTAGCACGTTACAGTAAAATGGCCAGTTCCGCTGATGAAGGTGCCGTTCTAAAATAGGTGGTTTAATGGCTAAAAGGCGAAAAAAAAATAAAAATGCTAATCAGACACCTAAATCCAAGGAAAAATCCACTAGTATGTGGAGGGAGATAGGCAGTTACGTTATAATCATACTGGTGGGAATTATACTGGCCCAGCACCTGAACGTGGTGGTTTCTGGAAGTATGGAACCCGTTTTCTACCGGGGAGATGTGGTGGTCATTGAAAAAACCAACTTCCTAGGTATCCAGGAAATAAACCCCTCTGATCTGAAAGTGGGAGATATTATCATTTACCAGGCTACCTGGTTCCCGGAACCAGTTATACATCGTATAATCAGCATCCAGAAAGGATCTGACGGGCAAACATATTACGTTACCAAGGGAGATAATAATCCCAAACCAGACCCCAGCCTGGTCTCAACAAGCCAAGTCCAGGCCAAAGTGGTGAGTATTGGTAACCAGCCACTGGTAATCCCTAAAATAGGTTACATAACCCTATGGATCCGTGGACTTTAATCCACTGATTCGATTTTATTTTTAAATACACTAAGATATCATACACTAATTATTATCATAAACTAGCGCTTACTCATCAAAAAATCACACTTACCAAGGTGAATTTATGTACAGAAAACTGGAACAAAAAGCAATTAAATCCGTTCAAAAAGCAATTCAAGATCTCAAATGGGAAGAACCCCCTGAAATCAAATTCGAAGTCCCTCCAAACCCAAATATGGGTGATTTGGCCACATCCGTGGCTTTTCAATTAGCAGCTTCACAGAAAAAATCCCCAGTGGAAATCTCATCAACAATTGTAAAAAACATTACATTAGATTCCCCTTTTAAAAATGTGGAGTCCAAGGGACCCTATATTAACTTTTTCTTTGACCCTGAAAAATTTTCTAGAATGGTTTTAGAATCAATAAACAATGATTATGGGTCATTAAATAGTAGAAATGAAACAGTAATCCTGGAACACACCTCTGCCAATCCCAACGGCCCATTACACATTGGCCATATTAGAAACGCTATTATAGGAGATTCACTGGCCCGTGTTTTGAGGGCTGCTGGTTTCCAGGTGGAAACCCAGTACTATGTTAACGATATGGGACGACAGATTGCCATGATCGTTTGGGGACTCCAAAACCTGGACTACCAGATGGATCCTGATGAAAAAAAAGATGTGGAAATTGGGAAACTATACTTCCAGGTTAATCAGGAGTTAAAGGCAAATCCAGAAATTAAACCCCAGATAGACCTAATCTTAAAAACATATGAAGAAGAAAACCCCCCTGAACTGGAATCAATGTTTAAAGAAGTGGTTCACAAGTGTCTGGAAGGGGTAGAAAAAACTTCCCAACGTATGAACATCACCCATGATGCCTTCATCTGGGAAAGTCAGTTTGTCAGGGATGGTTCCTTGGATAAAATACTGAAAACCCTAGAAAAATACACCAAACAAAACGATGTGCTTTATCTGGATCTGACTGATTATGGAATTGAAAAAGAACTTATTTTAACCCGTTCCGATGGAACCTCCCTTTACACCACCAGGGACCTGGCATATCACCTCTATAAATCAGATAGCTCTGATGAAGTGGTGGATGTTCTGGGTTCAGATCATAAACTGGCCATTGACCAGCTGAAAATTGCCCTGGGATTACTGGGTGGTGACAGTCCTGATGTTATTTTCTATGAGTTCATCACCCTACCTGAAGGGTCCATGTCCACCCGGAGGGGAGTGTTCATCAGTGTGGATGAACTGATAGATGAAGCCACACAGAGGGCCCGAGCAGAGTTGGATGAGCGAAGACCAGAACTGGGTGAAGATGAGAAAAAAGAAATTGCTAAAATCATCGGTGTGGGAGCTATACGCTACTACATAGCGCGATTATCCCCTGAAAAACATATCGTATTCAAATGGGATGAAGCCTTGAGTTTTGAGAGGGGATGTGCGTCTATTCAGTATGCGCATGCACGAGCATGCAAATTACTGGAAAAAGCCAATGGATTCAACTCATCTAAGGTGGACATGAATGCTTTGAACTTCCAGGATATGGATACACTTGAAGTTGACCTCTTAAAAACCCTGGCCAGATTCCGTATAGTCATAGAAAATTCAGCCCATGACCTAAGGGTTCATCCTGTGGCCCAGTATGCCCTTGAAATAGCAGGGGCATTTAATAAGTTCTATAAATCCGTTCCAGTCATTGGATCCGATAAAGAACTTTTACGACTTATGTTAGTAGATAAATCCAGGATAACTATCAGAAACTGTCTAGATCTTCTGGGAATTGAGGCACCAGTATCAATGTAGATAAAAAAAATTATTTATTTAGATAGACACATGAGTTGAGAAAATAATAAAATAATAATGTTCAAGGCATTTAAAGATGATTAAACGTTTATTAAGTTCATTGAACATATTAAATGTTAGTAAAAATAGGCTTTAGTTCATTTGCCCATTAAACTAAATAAGATGCAATCGACTTCTAAGAACCAATAATAATGGATGTAATTTCGATGTCTAAGGATACTGAACAAAAAATATTAGACGCTGCCTTAAAGATTTTCTCAAAACACGGATATACGGGAGCAAGAACCCGAATTATAGCAAGAGAATCTGGTTTTACAGAGATGACTCTGTTTCGAAAATTTGAAACTAAAGAAAATCTTTTTAACAGAGTTATAACAACAAACCAGGAAAGAATAGTTGGTGATTTTGAAAAGCTACTATCTTCTGCCCAAAAAGAAGATCCAAGAGATCATTTCCATGATTTAGTAATGGGTCTGGTGGATTTAATGGACAAAAACTTTGAGTACGTGAATATAATTATCTATGAAAGAGAGAGAGTATCCCATTCAGTTACCCAAACTTTTGTCTTTTATCTTGGAGATTACCTGAAAAAAATATTGCCGGACACCGATGTAGATTTAAACATACTTTCTTTCTCAATTTTAAGCTTCGTTTTTTTCCTTATTTTCAACAAAAAAGTAGGAAAAAGCTCTTTTAACGTAGCTATAGGTGTTGAAGAATTTATAAAATATAATAGCGATGCACTCAATCTTTGACTTTTCAATATCTTTAATTAAAATTTTTTACTGCTTTTTAAGCATTTCCATAGCTTACCATTTGTATCAGCCCATTTATAGGATAAACTGAATTTGAAAAAATTCAATTAACTTCTTTTCTATTTTTTAGTCAAATTAAGAATCTAAATTCTAACCATTAAGTAAAAGATATAGTATTGCTTTCTGAACATGTAGTCTGTTTTCAGCCTGATCCCAAACTGAGGATTGTGGGCCGTTTAAAACTTCTTCAGTTATTTCCTGACCCCTTATTGCAGGGAGACAGTGCAATACCATTGCATCATCGGCAGCCATGGACAGGATATCCTGGTTGACCTGGTAATCATGCATATCAATAATTCTCTGGGCTTCTTCATCCTCGTCACCCATACTAACCCACACATCAGTATAAAGTACGTCAGCATCCTTAACTGCATTTTGAACATCACTACTGACTTTAATAACTGAACCTGATTTCTGGGCAATCTTCTCCGCCTCTTTTAAAATAACCGGATCCGGCTCATAACCGGGAGGGCAGGCTACAGTGAAATCCATACCCACCATAGCTGTGGCCAGTAATAGGGAGTTGCAAACATTGTTACCATCACCCATAAACGTCATCTTAAGGTTTAAAGTGTTTTTACGTTCCAGTATGGTGAATATATCAGTGAATGCCTGGCAGGGATGTTCCAGGTTTGTTAAACCATTTATTACTGGTATGTCCGCGTACTTTGCAAACTGGAGGACATCGTCATGTTCACGTGCCCTGATCATGATCCCATCAACATAGCGACTCATGGCCCGGGCAGTGTCTGGAATGATCTCTCCCCTTCCTAGTTGAAGGTCAGAAGCAGATAAATACAGTGGATGTCCACCCAGCTGGTACATGCCCACTTCAAAGGACATTCGGGTACGTGTTGAAGATTTCTCAAAAACCATTGCCAGAGATTTACCCTTTAATGGTTTTTCAGGACCCTGTCCTTTTTTAAACTGTTCCGCTTTTTCCAGTATTTCATCCAGATGGTTTCGCGCGTCTTGCGCGGATAAAAGGTGTTTCATAGCCTCATCCCTTAAAATTGTCCTCATTTTTATAAAAAATTGATTGTGAAGTAAATTATTATTATATTTTTATTATTACCAGTTTTATTATTACTCTGAAGTAGGAATATCTGCTGATACTTTTACTTAAAGTTTATGAAAAGAATGAAATAATTATAGTGGCAGTTTTAACCGAATTCTAGCTTGTAAACTCTTTTAATTGCCTCAAGTTGTTTTTCACTTTTTTTAATCTCCTCTTCATCTTCAATGACTGTCTTCACAAGTTGAATCCATTCATCACGATATTTTGGAAACTCCTCCGCAGGACTATTCATAAACCTGTTCTGGGCTTCTTCAACCAATTGCTGGTGTTTGATAATGGCCTGTTGTGCTTCCTCCAGGTCTGATTTTGCCTGATGAAAAAGTGTGGATAAGCCCTCTCTTATCTCTTCATCAACCAGAGATCGGGAAGTGTAAATCTCTTTTCTCAATTCAGTTATTTTTTTATCATTTCCAACACGAACACCGGATAATTCATTTAAATTCGTCTGTATGTTTTTTATTTTTTGAGGGTATTCTGCTTTATCAATGGATAAAAGTTGAGTTTCCAGTGTTAGAATCTCATTTTTAATACTTGCATTATCTTGTATGACCCTGTCCAGTTTCAACTCACAGTCCAGTATATCTCGTGCAAGATCCTTAATTTTATTAATATTAGGCAGGTTGTTGAGATATCTCCGGGATCTAGTCATTTAAACCGCCATTTCTATGTGTTTACAATCCAATAAGTTTAGTTCCAGAAGTGAATTTACAATTATTGATTTATTGTTCACGAATTTCCTTCATATGCTGGATACGTTTCAGGATAAGTTCACTAGTTCCCACATCACTGCGGTGGTACAGGTCCCCCTGCACATATTGAGTAGCTCTTTCACATCGTTCTTCCGCTTCTTGTATACTATCTGCAGTGGTGACCAAGCCCAGTGCCCTGGAACCCGTGGTTAATACATTTCCATCTTTCTGGTTTACTGCTGCGTAAAACACCATCCCCCCCTCTGCTTTTATCTTTTCTTCATCCACTTGGATGGGCTGGCCGGCTTTTCCACTTTCCGGGTAACCGTTGGGTACCAGATATTTGCAAACCGTTGCTTGGGGCCTGAACTGGGCGTTTTTAAGATTTCCATCCACCACACCCTGACATAATTCCACCATACTAGTTTCAAGGAGGGGCAGGACATTCATGGCTTCTGGGTCTCCGAAACGGGCGTTGTATTCCACTAATTTAGGTCCGTCACGGCATAGCATGAACTGACCATAAAGAACTCCTTTATAAGGACCGACCTCTTTTTTAACAGCTTTAATGGTTTCTTCCATTACTTTAACCGCCGCATCATAGTCTTTTGATTCGAGGAAAGGTAAAAGTCCGTTTTTGTCAGAATATGAGCCCATTCCCCCAGTTATGGGGCCTTGATCTCCTTCATAGGCATGGGGGTGATCCTGAGCTGCCGGCATTGGAACCAGATGGTCACCATCCACCATTGCCTGTACTGTGAACTCTTCACCCACCAGGCGTTCTTCAATGACCACACTGGCATGACCGCCTATTTTATTATCAATGATCTCCTTTACGTAATTTTTAGCTTCTTCAGAGTCTTTAAGGTGTTCACCTACGATTTTAACACCCTTCCCCCCTGTTAAACCTACTGGTTTTACCACAACATCATCATCAAAATCATCAATGAATTCTCCGGCATCTTCTACTGTGTCGAATGCCCCGTAGGCAATGGATCCTGAGATGTTATGTTTGGTGAATAAATCCCGCATGAATGCCTTGTCTGTTTCGATTCTGGCTGCTTGACGCGTGGGCCCCACACAGGGGATTCCTGCTTCCTGGAGTGTGTCCACAATTCCGTGTTCCAGAGGTGCTTCTGGCCCGATTATAGCCATGTCCACCTTCGCATTCTGGGCGTATTTTTTTACCCCTTCAATGTCCATTTCACTACCAATCTTAAATTGGGAGATACGGGCAATACCCGGATTTTGATTGCTCATTATTGAATAAATATCAGCTTCTCCATATAACGCCTGACAAATGGCGTGTTCTCTTGCTCCAGTTCCTACCACCAGAATCTTCATATTAACCCTCCAACTTTCTTAAATTAAATCTTTAATTCCACACACATATAATTCATGGCCTTATCACTCAGTACTATTTTAAATTGTAAAGTTGTAAACGAACCCTGTATTATCATGTTGATGGTAATAGCTTACCTATCTACAGATTCCAAATTATTATTATACATACAAATACATATAACATGAAAACTAATCGGCATATATAAAATCATAATAGATTTTTTTAAATAAAATGAAATTTTTCTGTAAAACACATTAGGTGTCAAATATGAAGGGCAGTCAAGCCATAATCAAGTCACTAACCGATGAGGGAGTGGACGTAGTCTTCGGATATCCTGGAGGAGTCCTACTCCCCCTGTACGATGTAATCTACGATTCAGACCTCAAACACATACTGGTAAGGCACGAACAGTGCGCAGCCCACGCAGCAGATGGTTACGCTCGGGCTTCTGGCAAAGTAGGAGTATGTATAGGTACTTCCGGTCCTGGAGCCACTAACCTGGTGACCGGTATTGCCACGGCTTACATGGACTCCGCTCCCATTGTAGCCCTGGCAGGACAGGTAGGTACCTCCCTGATTGGTAACGACGCTTTTCAGGAAGTAGACACCATAGGTATAACTATGCCCATTAGCAAACACAGCTACCAGGCCATGGAATCATCAGAAATACCTCAGATGATACGATCATCATTTTATATAGCTCGAACTGGCAGGCCAGGACCAGTGGTGGTGGATTTGCCTAAAGATGTCCAGGAAGGAGAGCTTGATTATCCTGAAAACATAACCATTGACTTGCCGGGTTACAAACCCACCAAAAAAGGACATCCCCTACAAGTTAAAAAAGCCGCAGAACTGATATTAAAATCTAAAAAACCAGTTATACTTGCAGGTGGCGGTGTAATCCACTCAAATTCCTCAGAAGAATTACAACACTTGTCAGAATTAATTGGAGCACCGGTGACCACCAGTTTAATGGGTAAAGGATGTTTCCCCGAAGATAATCTCTTATCACTGGGAATGCTGGGAATGCACGGTCGTAAATCTTCCAACATGATGGTAGATGAGTGTGACTGCCTTATAGCGGTGGGTTGTAGGTTTTCAGACCGTACCACTGGAGATGTGAACAAATTCGCACCCAACGCTAAAATAATACACATTGACGTTGATCCTGCAGAGATTGGCAAGAACGTGGATGTGAGTGTGCCCATTGTGGGTGATGCCAAGATCATCTTATCCCATTTACTAAGGATCATGTCCCAGACAAATGGCCCTAACAATCATGACTGGACTGATTACGTAAGAAACTTCCGTGCCAGTTGTATGCCCCGTCTTTCATTTGACGACATGCCACTTAAACCGCAGCAGGTTATAAAAGAGATTTCAGAAGCAGTTACTGACGATACCATAGTTACCACTGATGTTGGCCAAAATCAAATGTGGATGGCCCATTATTTCACCTCCAGAAATCCCAGGAAATTCTTATCCTCAGGAGGTCTTGGAACCATGGGGTTCGGTTTCCCCGCCGCTATGGGGGCAAAAGTGGCCATGCCTGATGAGGATGTGGTGGCAGTGTGTGGAGACGGTGGATTCTTAATGGTCTGCCAGGACCTGGCCACAGTCAAAGAGTACGACATCCCAGTGGTAGTCTGTGTACTGGATAATCGTTACCTAGGAATGGTTTTCCAATGGCAAAAACTGTTCTACGATGAGCGGATCTCCCAGACCAAACTCAAAGCCATGCCTGACTTTGTTAAACTGGCCGAAGCATTCGGAGTGAACGCTTACCGAGTGGAACGTCCCGGTGAGATGAAGGAAACACTCAAAAACGCTTTGAATTCCGGAGAACCAACCCTCATTGATGTGATGATCGATCCAGATGAGATCTTACCAATGGTACCTCCAGGATGCGGCCTAACCGAGATCGTTGGAGAATATAAGGTTGAACGTGAAAATCCTAATGAGATACCCTACCGGCCTTCTGCACAGGAAACTGGAGGTGATTAAGATGGATGAACAGAGAAGTCATATAATCAGTGCCCTAGTACTCCACCGCCCGGGTGTCCTGCAACGTGTGGCTGGTCTATTCACCCGTAGAGGGTTCAACATCGACAGTATCACCGTGGGACCCTCAGAACAGGACGGAATGGCCCGTATGACCATCATCTCCAGGGGTGATGATAAAATACTGGAACAGATCACCAAACAACTAAACAAGATCATCGAGGTAATTAAGGTCAGGGATCTGGATGCAGAGGGAACTGTAATCCGAGAGTTGTGTCTCATCAAGACCCATGCTACATCAGAAAGATCCCGTTCAGAGATCATCCAATATGCCAACATTTTCCGGGGTAGAATCGTTGATGCAGGACCTGAAAATCTCACTCTGGAGATCACTGGAACACCCGAAAAAATCGACGCACTCATTGACCTTTTAAGAGGATTCGGTATAAAAGAAATCTCCAGAACCGGACCAACAGCCATATCACGGGGTTCAAAGACAATATAATAGATATTAATACCAAACCCCTGAATTTTTTTATTTTATAATAAAAGCAGTACCCCCAATTATTCCTTAAATATTATTAATCCCTAAAATAAAGCCTTTTTAACGGATAAAAGAGTTTAAAGTTCCCTAATTTAACCCAGGGCAAACTTTATTAATAAAATTCCATTAATATTAGACATGATAAAATTACCTAAGAAAAAAATTTCTTATATGCCTTCGTGGTATTTCTTTTGAATTTTAAAAGAGGTGACCCCTATGAAGATTTATTATGAAAAAGATGTGGATATAGACGTACTTAAGGATAAAACAATAGCAGTTATTGGATACGGAAGTCAGGGAATGGCCCAGGCCCGAAATATGGCCGAAAGTGGATTGAATGTTGTGGTCGGACTACGAAAAGGAGGAAAATCCTGGAAAATCGCAGCTGATCATGGAATGAATGTTTTAACCGTTGAAGAAGCTGCCGAAGTGGCTGATGTTATTCACGTGCTCATTCCTGATGAAATACAGGCTGATGTTTATGAAAAATCAATCAAACCTGGCCTGAAAGAAGGTAACACCCTCAGTTTCTCCCACGGATACAACATACACTACCAGTACATAAAACCACCAGCCAATGTTAACGTTACCATGATCGCTCCTAAAGGTCCTGGTTCCACAGTTCGTGGACAGTACGTTGATGGATTCGGTGTTCCTGGCCTGGTGGCAGTCCAGCAGGATTATACTGGCGATGCTCAACAGGTGGCCCTGGCAATGGGACAGGGAAGCGGTCTCACCCGTGCCGGAGTCCTTGAAACCACCTTTAAAGAAGAAACTGAAACTGATCTGTTTGGTGAACAGGCAGTTCTCTGTGGGGGAGTCACTGAACTCATAAAAGCAGGATTCCAGACCCTGGTGGAAGCTGGTTACCAGCCAGAAGTGGCTTACTTTGAAACCTGTCACGAAGTCAAACTCATTGTTGACCTCATATACAAGAAAGGATTCGCTGGAATGTGGAATGACGTCAGTAACACTGCTGAATTTGGAGGATTAACCCGAAGGGAGAGGGTTATAACTGAAGAATCCCGTAAGGAAATGAAAGAAATCCTGAAAGAAATCCAGAACGGTAAATTCGCCAAAGAATGGGCCCTTGAAAACCAGGCAGGTAATCCTCAACTCAACAGGATGAGGGACATAGAAGACGAACTGGAAATTGAAAAACAGGGCAAAAAACTAAGGAAACTTTGTGGACTGGAAGAATAATTCTTTTCCACTTTTTTTATTTAAAAATACGGTTTTATTTAAATAATTTTATTTAAACCATCACGATTACTGATATTAATATAAATCTCTTTATCACGAATACACTCATACTCTCCTGGTGAACTAAATGGTATTTGTAGGAATGGATCACGGCACCACCGGTGTTTCTTTTACAGCTTTAGGTGATAAACCAGAACATCTCAAGATAGGGAGGGATGAACTCTCCTCTGGTGAGGTTTCTGCAATGGAAGAGCTTTCTGGAATGGTTGATCTGGATTCAATCCAATTGATGGCCATTACCTATGCCATGGGCGACGGTATCAGCAAAATAACACCCCTGGAAATGGTTAAAAATAGAGGTATTCTTTCCATTGAAGGCGCAGGAAAGGTTACTGGTGGAGGTACCGCTGTTTATGAAGAGATTAAAAAATCAGGAATTCCTACTGTTTTAATACCCGGACTGCACCAGAACACCCCCTGCATGGATCCTCGTTTTAAAGCTGCTTATTCCCATCATGCCAGTGCAGAAAAGGTAAGTATATGCTACAACGCCCATCTGGAAACTGCTTATGAGAATTTCATTGTGTCCGATATCAGCTCCAACACAGTGAGTCTTCTCCTGGAAAATGGGAAAATCAGAGGTGCTGTGGATGCCTGTCTTGGTTCCATGGGTATTGTTCACGGGCCACTGGACTTGAAGATGATACGTGATGTTGATGAAGGATTACGCACTGCCAACCAGTGCTTTTCCCGTGCAGGAGCAGTTAAAGTGGCAGGTATAGATGAGAAGGTGGCCCATGCCAAGAATGTTCTTCTGGAAAGGTACCAGGAAGGAGACCCCCAGGCAGAGCTGGCCCTTGAAACCATGCTCATGACCATTGTCATGGAAATATGGGGCCTGGTTGGAATTGCCAGCAATGAAATGGAAGGGGTGGTGCTAACTGGTTCTGTGGGATCCATGCAGGATCCCTTTGATTTTTTCGGTGCACTGAAGGAGGAAGTGGGAGATATTGGAGAAGTGGTAATGTTACCCTCCACTTCTGGTTCTGTGGGAAGTGCTCAGATTGCAAAGGCTGTTTTTGAAGGTGTAAATGATATACTGGGAATTGAAATACATTCAGAACAAGATTAACGTGATATCTTTAGGTTTTTTTAGTTATTAATATTTATTTTATTTTTATATCAGATTCTAATAATAATTACCAATAATTAATTGTAAAAAAGATCATAATACCTTAAAAATTATTCTACTGTAGAAATATTCATTTTAATTTGTCTGTTCCAGCTTATCTTACACCCCTTTAGGATTTCTACTGTAGAAATTATGGTTGATATGATCCCTGAAAAATATCTTAATTTTCATGAATTTTGTCTACTGTAGAAAAATGTGGAATAGGTGCCAAACTCCATATTTAAGGAAATAAAAGTAAATAAATCCTTAAAAAATTAAATTTTATTCCATCCATCCATCAACTCCAAAGGAGAGGTGGCATCCAGAGAAATGGGAGTTAGTGTTGCACATCTTTCACGCTTAAGAGTGTGGACATCAGTACCCACATCATCGTCCTCCACAGAATCACCATCAATCCAGTAATATGGTCTTCCCCGCGGATCTAATCGTTCCTTGATATGCACCCGATACATTCTCTCACCTAAACGGGTGAGCATGATACGGTCACTTTCTGGATGGGATGGAATGTTCAGGTTTAAAAAATCAACTCCTTCAGGTAATCCTTTTTTTAAGATCATCCTGGCAACCCTCTCCGTCATCCTTTGTGCATGGGAAAAGTCAATATCCACATGACCATCATGGAACTTGATATCTCCCCGAGTTACCTGCAGTGAAACTGAAAGTGCAGGTATACCATGGACTGCTGCTTCCATGGCAGCCCCAATTGTTCCAGAGGTGGTTAACTCAGATTTTCCCAGGTTTTCACCCATATTTATTCCAGATATAACTAAATCTGGTTTTTTATCAGCGATCTGAAAGATACCTACAATTACAGCATCGGTGGGTGTTCCGGAAACCATATGGGCCTCACTGCCATCATTCATAGTTGTACTTGTAACCCTAATCGGTTCGAAAAGAGTTAAAGCATGGCCAATTCCACTTTGTTGAGTGGCTGGGGCAACTACCAATGTTTCGCCCAATTTTTCTGCTGCTTTTTTAGCGGCGATGATGCCTGAGGAGTTAACTCCATCATCATTAGTGATGAGAATGGTCATAAAAGCAAATTTATACCTCAACATCTAAATAGTTTGCGTGGTTGTATCAGTTGGTGAGGGGAACAGTTTTAAGTATAAAGAAATAGAAAACAAATATTATCATGTAGTAAATAAAGAAACTATGGGGTGATGTTATATCATCACTGTTTGAAGGTGGGGGAATTGGATAAAAACAGATTAGTCAAATTCATGGCAAGGGTAATGGAAGAATCAGGCTTCAAGGTCTACCGTAACTTCCAGACTTCCCGACACATCATTGACATCTACGGAGTTCTACCCACCATCCTTGGAGATATTGGGGTGGTTGTAGCCTGTAAAAACTATGATGACCGCTGGGAAGTGGGTCTTGACGTTTTAAAAGAAATGGAAATGGTGGGAAAAACCCTTAAAGCATCTAAAATCGTGGTAGTTACCACATCCTACTTCACTAAAAGCGCGGTAAACTATGCGGACCGTAGAAACATTAAAATCATTGATAAAGATGGGTTAATGACACTGGCCAAGAAATTTTCCGCCCAGCACGAAGAATATGGTGGAGTGCAAGTATACGATGAGGATGACGGAGAAAGTGGAGGAAATCCAGAAGTAGTCGAAGATTACACCCCCTCTTCAAGCACTGCATCGAGTTTTCCCAAAACATCTTCCTCTTCTGGTTTCTTCAGCAGAGGAAAGGGAAGTTTGGACAGATCAAAAAAATCAAGATCATTCTCTCTGCCTGAGACCCCCGGGCTTAAACCCCTGTTAACCAATACAATATCTCTAATAATAATTGTATTCGCACTTTCATCCCTTATAACCTATTTTATCAGCATGGGATATACGAATACTGCTATTTTAGGAATCAGCAAAATATTAATTTCCGCAGTCTTATCTTACGGACTGGTAATGGCTATTGAACGTGACGTGACCACCACTCTCAGTAAAGGGACCATAGTCTTCTTTGTTTCCCTTCTAATCTACGTTATCATGATCATAGTCCTTTAAAACTTCTTTTTTAGACTATTTCCTTTTTTCTTACCTTTTTAATTATGATTTTTCTTTTAGTTACCCATTTTTTGTATACTTTATCATCTTTTTTCAATCTTTCAAATTCTTATTAAAAAATCTTTTATTTGTAGTCTATCGCTTTAATCTCTATTTTTTTAAGATATGGTAAATTAAGAAAGTAATAATAAAAGAAAAAATTCAAAAAATCATTTAGTGATCCGATATAGAGAATGATGTCATGTGCAAAGATTCCTTGAAAGGTGCATGATAATTTGAAAGGTTGAAATTTTTCAATGCATCTATCAAATGGTGTTTTAAATCTGGTGAATGCATCTGAAAAGTTTAAAAAAAGTTCATTGTCAGGGATAGATGGAATGGGCCGGAGGAGATTCGAACTCCTGATCACCTCGGTGTGAGCGAGGTATCATACCCCTAGACCACCGGCCCCGAGTTTAAATAAGATTTCTGATAGGATTTTAAGCTATTTGAAGCTTTAAAATAGGAAATAATCAGTTGATAAAGATTTATTAATGGGCCGGAGGAGATTCGAACTCCTGATCACCTCGTTGTAAGCGAGGTATCATACCCCTAGACCACCGGCCCAGACTAGGTACTTCCATGGTTTGGCAGGGAAGTTATATAAAGTTTTCCAAGTTGGTAGATGAATAATGATTTGTTACTCAGAAAGTAATTGATACTTACCCTAAAATATAGAATTCTTAAATATTTAACTTTTCCATCCAGTTTAAAAAACGTTATTTTCATTTAAATCTTAAAAAAAAGCCTATAACTAACTTTAAAATGAGTAATATAATTTATAAGTTAACTTTGACTTTGCAGATTACTGGTAAAAATAATTTAATAACTAGTTTAACCAATAGATTGCTGGAAAGATCACTTTATTATTTTACGAGGGATAGCATGGCCTTTGATGAGTCAGGAAAAATATGGTTCAATGGAGAGTTCGTTGATTGGAAGGAAGCAAATGTTCACGCATTATCACACGTAGTTCACTACGGATCCAGTGTTTTTGAGGGAATACGGTGTTATAATACCAAAAAGGGTCCGGCAGTGTTCCGCTTAGCTGAACATGTGCAACGTCTCTATAATTCTGCCAAAATTTACCGAATGGAAATACCTTATTCTCAGGAAGATTTCTGCCAAGCCATCCTTGATACAATCAAGATCAATCGGCTTGACGCTTGCTATATACGCCCTGCTATCTTCAGAGGCTATGCTGAACTGGGAGTTTATCCCCTGAACTGCCCGGTAGAGTCCATAATTGCCGTCTGGGCATGGGGAAAGTACCTGGGAGAAGAGGCTCTGGAAAACGGTGTGGACGTTGGTGTGTCAACCTGGCGCCGTATGGCCCCCAACACCATGCCAAACATGGCAAAAGCTGGTTCTAACTACATGAACAGCCAGCTGGCCAAGATGGAGGCTGTTTCCAATAATTATGATGAAGCCATAATGCTAGACTACCAGGGAATGGTAAGTGAAGGCAGTGGAGAAAACATCTTCATTGTAAAGGAGGGAGTCCTGCACACCCCACCACGCGCTTCTTCACTGCTGGACGGGATAACCAGGAATTCCATAATCACCCTGGCCAGAGATATGGATGTGGAAGTTAAAGAAGAAGAAATACCCCGGGAAATGTTGTACGTTGCTGATGAACTTTTTTTAACCGGTACTGCAGCAGAAGTCACCCCCATCAGATCAGTTGACCGTATAACTGTTGGTAACGGTAAAAGGGGAGAAATAACAAAAAAATTACAGGAAGGTTTCTTCGCAATTTTAGAGGGTAATGCAGAGGATAAGTATGGTTGGTTGACTTTTATTTAACTTAAAGAGTTCTTTAAGAATTCCTTAAAAGCCTAATTTTTATTTTTTAAATCTATTTGATTTTACTAGGATTTTTTTGGTTTCTTGCCTATCCGTTTCTATTTTTTAGCCATTTTATTTGTTTTAGATAATTTCCCAAAAATCCGTTAATTAAAATTATTATATGTTTAGTGAATTTTTAAGTGAATTTGGGTGTAATTTATGGGGAAATGAGAGTAAATCCTGGAATAAACTTATTTTCAAGTTAAACAAAAATTTGGTTGGCAGCTAAATGAATTGATTTGCAAGGTTTAATCCAGATAGTTAGAATTTAATTATAACTTCTAACTTAGAACTTATAAATTATAACTTAGAAGCACATGTTTTAAATACAGGGCTAAACGTACTAATTACCTTCAGATTACCTTTTAGCAATATTAAATTAAGGGACAATTACAGAGGAAAATAAAAAATAAGAGATCATTGGAAATAAAATATAATGTCATAGGAAAATTCGGAGAAGTTATTTATGGATATTATTCAAGCAATAATAATGGGTGCAGTCCAGGGATTAACTGAATTCCTGCCAGTGAGCAGTTCAGCCCACCTGGTCATAGCCCCTGAATTACTGGGCACACAATCCAGTCTGGCATTTGACACCCTCTTACACGTAGGTACTCTGGTAGCAGTGATAGGATACTTCTGGAAAGATATTACATCCATGATAAAAGCATTCATATCCAGCCTACTTGATATTCCCAAAGGGAACTTCAAAGAAGGTGTAAAAGAAGACCCATTTAAAAGATTAACCTGGCTGGTAGTGGTAGGTACCATTCCAGCGGGTTTAATGGGAGTACTGTTTAAAAGTGAGTTCGAAAGCCTTTTCAGCTCAGTTACAGCAGTTGGTTTTTTCCTCCTTATAACTGGAGTTATCCTGTGGGGTTCGGAATGGATAGCAAAGAAAAACAAGGATAAAAAAGGTAAAGATGTTAAAGAAGTTAGCTTTACAAATTCACTGGTCATTGGACTTTTCCAGGGATTTGCCATTGCCCCCGGGATATCCAGATCCGGATCCACCATTGCCGCAGGATTATTCTCAGGACTGGAGAGAAAACTAGCTGCGCGTTACAGCTTCTTACTTTCCATACCAGCCATAATGGGTGCGGCACTAATACAGACCAAAGATATTGTTAGTTTCGATGCAAACCTGGAAGTTCTAATTGCGGGATTTTTATCAGCAGCTATCTTCAGTTACCTGGCTGTTAAATTTATGATGAGCTATATCCAGAAGCATAGTTTAAACATATTTGCCATTTACTGCTGGTTTGTGGGTGCACTGACCATTATAATTTCAATGGTCTGGACATGATGATTTAAAGACCTCTAGCCCCATTATTTCTGTGAAAAACTAAAATCTAACATTTATTTTTTATTTTTTGATTATTTGAGTCTCTTATTCTATTTTGACTAGTTTAATCTATAAATGGATTAATCAACATAATTTAGAAAAATAATAATGGCATTAAAAAAAGCAACGGAATTATGATCTGATTTTAACCAGCACAGTACAGGGAGCACTGTCAATTCCTTCAACCTGCCAGGGAATAACCATAAATTCTTCCAGGATCATTTCTTTCTGAAGAAATTGAAGATTAAGATCCTCCACAAAAATTAAGGGTTTTCCTAAACCTTCTTCTGTCCTGAAGGCTGTCTGGTGGACACTAGTCATTTCTTCCATCCTACCATGACGGGACATTGAAACTGTATCTATAGCCAGGCAGGCTAGTTCTGGGAGTTTATTACGAAGATAAGATACTGCTTCCGGTGAAATTCCCGGATTTTTAGTTAAATATTTCTCAGTATCAGTTTCACGATATTTACCAAATCCAGTGCGTATCAAAACACAATCAAAATCCAGAATATCATCTTTATTATACTGATTAAGTGCAGGATAAAGATCATCCTTCTTGATGAGTTCATCAGGTTTTTTAGGGCAATCTACAGTTAATGGCTTTTTAAAGGTCAGTTCATTGGGATCATAGGTAAATATGGGACGCCCGTCTTTTAAGAAATGAGCTGGTGCATCAACATGGGTTCCGGAATGATTTTCAGCAGTTATAACTGAAGTGTTGTAGTCATCCCCTTCTTTAATCCGATTTTTAGGGGTTATTGTTATTTTAGTCAGGTCAGGGTGGACTGGTGTGTCTTCAGTGAGGTTGTAGGATATTCTCAAGTACCGTGAATCATTCCATGAGGCATTTTCTTTATTTTCCATTTTATTTGCCTAATTAATGGTTTTAACATCTGATAATGTTCTAATGGATTAATTTTTTTATAAGATAAGATTCAAGCTAAGTTTAAAAAATTTCCCGACATAATTCCTCAGTTTTCGTCCTTATATCATCAATGTGAACTCCCTTAAGCTGAGCAGCCAGCATGGCTCCACCTGCACCTGCACCTTCTTTCACCACACCTTGAGTGTATTTTTGAAGCCCCTGGTTTTCTGATTTTTCAAATCCTGGATCAACCGCGAATATATCTATGGGTGCGATTTGTCGGGCAATGTAATTGATATCTGCAGTTTCATCAGTGGCCACAAAAATAGTGGTAGCTATGGAAACATCTTCGAAATTAAAACCTTGAATAGCTTCTTTTAAGAATGCGCATACCGCAGTCATCTGGGTCCCACCAGCTAATGTGACCGGTACGGTGCTGCCAGCTGTGATTCCAGCCACTGCAGGGATCATTGGGTCTCCCACTGCTCCCACTGCCTGGAATGGATCCAGTGGGAGTTCATTGGCCAAACCTGCAGCTTCTAATCCTGCTTCAACTGTCTGACGTTTCAGTTCGTGAGGATTTTCAGGTGTGCTTCCACTGATCTTTCCCCATGCATCATAGCCCATGGCCTCCAGAACCCCCAGGGCCGTGGTGGTTCCTGCAGGGGTGCTTTCACCTATCACCAGGTGATCAGTGAGCTGGGAAAGGGTTTTTCCCAGCATTTTTCCCTTGTTAAATATTTCAAGAGGATCATTAACGGCTTTACCGGTTACAATGTTTCCACCCTGTTCATCATTGATATTCACGTAAGGAATTCCGGGTTTGACAGCTGTCCCTGCATCGGCAGCCAGAAATGGAATTTCAGCCATTTCAAGTGAGGCTTTGGTAATTACTGCAGGAGTGGGTGCAGCTCCACCTTTCACCACAGTTTGAGGGATCTCCGGAAGACACTTAGGGGAACCGTGTACAATCAACTCTACATCAGCAGCCGGTGTGTAATCCGTTAATTCTGGTGATGCTCCTGCACCGGTTATTCCAGGTATTCGTGAAGTTAAAGTGGTGGCAATAACGCATAAAAATAATGAATCCCTGTTCTGCAGTTTGTGGAGTGTATCTCGTGATCCGAAACTCTTAATAGATTTATCCATAACAATTCCTCTTTTAAAAATAATTAAAAAATCTCAATCTTATTAATATGTCTGACTATAAAGTGGGGTGAAGTTCTATATAAAAATAAATTTTCAGGTGTAAAATATAGATACCTAAAGTTTAAATTTCGCTGTGAAAATTAAAATAAGGATAAAGAAGAGATATAAAAACAATGTATTAGTATCATTTAGAAAATCTACATATAATATTTGGAAAACTAATCTTTTGATAGAAATCAGATTGTGTTCTTATTTATTATCTTAAAATAGTCATTATATGTATTAAAATCCATTAATGTATTAAAATCACTTTATAGTACTAATTAGAGTGTGATATACTTGATATGTATAGGTTTAGAGGGAACAGCGGAAAAAACTGGTGTGGGAATTGTTGATTCTGAAGGGAATGTCCTGGCATTGCAGGGGCGTGCTCTTCTTCCTGAAAAGGGTGGAATTCACCCCCGTGAAGCAGCCCAACACCATGCGGAAAATATAGTCCCCCTGATAAAAAAATCCCTAGAAGAAGCTAATTTAAGGCCAGAAGACCTAGATCTGGTGGCCTTTGCACGTGGCCCCGGCCTGGGTCCCGCCCTGCGTACTGTGGCCACTGCCGCCCGTAGCCTGGCCCTTTCTCTGGATGTGCCAATTGTGGGTGTAAACCACTGTGTAGGACATATAGAAATTGGGAGATTAACCACCTGCTGTCAGGACCCCCTTACCTTATATGTGAGTGGTGGTAACACCCAGGTAACTGCTTTTGACTCTGGACGTTACCAGATATTCGGGGAAACCCTGGATATTGCCATAGGCAACTGTCTGGACCAGTTCGCCCGTACTGTTGGCCTGGGACACCCCGGGGGCCCCAGGGTGGAGGAACTGGCACTGGCATCTGATAATTACCTGAAATTACCCTACACCGTAAAGGGGATGGACCTGTCATTTTCTGGATTACTCACTGCCGCCATTCGTAAATACGAATCTGGAGCTCATCTGGAAGATGTTTGTTATAGTTTGCAGGAGACTGCATTTGCCATGCTGGTAGAGGTGACTGAACGGGCACTGGCCCATTCTAAAAAATCAGAAGTTCTCCTGGTGGGTGGAGTGGCCGCCAATCAGCGCCTGAGGGAGATGTTGGAGGTCATGACCCATGAACACTATGCTGATTTTTTCATGCCAGAAATGAAGTACTGTGGAGATAATGGAGCCATGAATGCCTGGCTTGGATTGTTAATGCATCAAAAGGGTTTAAAACACCAGCAAGGTAGAAAAAATGACATTACTGACACTCATGTTATACAACGTTACCGCACTGATCAGGTGGATGTGCCCTGGATGGAAAAATCAGGCCGGAAACTGGAACTCCCGGCAGAGATAGTGGCCAAAGGGGCAGAGGCCAATATCTACAGTGACCAGTACCTTGATGAAGAAGTCCTGGTGAAAAAGAGGGTGGTTAAGGGCTACCGAATCAAGGAGATCGATACACACTTGCGCCGGAAGAGAACCAAAAATGAGGCTAAACTCCTGGGAGAAGCCAAGCGCTGCGGAGTGGTTACCCCCCTAATTTTTGATGTGGATTTAAATGAAAGTGCCCTTACCCTGGAAAAAGTTAATGGAACAGAGGTTAAGGAGCTTTTCAGTGGGAAAAATTCCCTTGATTTATCCCAAATCAAGTCCATTTCCAGGATAATTGGTGAAAATGTAGCCAGACTCCATGACTGCGGTATAATACATGGGGATCTCACCACCAGTAACCTCATACTCAGTGAAGATAGGGATTCGGTGGTGTTCATTGATTTTGGTCTGGGTAAAATATCTAATCTGGTTGAAGATAAGGGAGTGGATCTTCTGGTGTTCAAAAAAGCCATTAACGGGATTCACCATGATATCAGTCAGGAATGTTTTGATTCAATAATTAAAGGATATGAAGGTGCCCGAGATTACAAGCAGATAGTGGCTAAAATTGAGGAAATAGAAGGTAGAGGGCGTTATACTTAGATTGGAATTATATTTCGCCTAGATTATATCGCCTAACTGAAACTATATTCTTGTGACGAAATTATGATAAGTTATAAGTTATACCTAATAAGTTATTAGTTATAACTTCAATGCCAGTCCCCATGTTAATTTTCAAGAAAAGGGATTTTAAAAGAAGAAAAAATAATAAATTAAAGATAAAAAAAAGAATTGAAAGGACTATTTATGAATAATAAATTTTGAAAGGAAGATCTGAAAATATTAAATTTCAAATGAAGGATTTGAGGATATTAAATCCTACAAACCTATTCTTCCAGTGTGGACAAATCTCCCAAGTCCTTCCCTTCTTCCTGTGCACGGAGCACCCTGCGCATGATCTTACCACTCCTGGTTTTAGGCAGCTTGTCAACCTGAGTTATATCTCCTAAAACTGCTACCGGTCCCAGTTCGTAACGCACGTGTCTCTGTAACTCACTAATAAGTTTGGTGGTTAACTTGTAATCCTCTTTAAGGATTACAAAGGCTTTTATAACCTGTCCTTTGATTGGGTCGGATTTACCAATGACTGCTGCTTCAGCCACAGCAGGGTGTGATGAGAATGCAGATTCAACCTCCGAGGTTCCCACACGGTGTCCAGCAATCTTCAGTACATCATCAGAACGGCCCTGTATCCAGATATAACCATCTTCATCCTTCCGGGCCATGTCCCCGGCACGGTAAAAACCTCCAGGTAGGTCTTTCCAGTAAACATTGACAAACCGCTCTTCATCTTTATACAGGGTCCTGAACATGGCTGGCCATGGTTTTTTAACCACCACGTATCCGTCTTCTCCCACAGGAACCGGGTTTCCATTTTTATCCACCACATCAATATCCACACCCGGGAAGGGAAGGGTGGGTGTACCTGGTTTTAGGGGAGAAACAGGGAGGGGTGTGATCATGTGCATTCCAGTCTCAGTCTGCCACCAGGTGTCCATTATTGGTGTTTTTTCGTTTCCAATGTTCTTGTACAGCCACATCCAGGCGGCAGGGTTCATTGGTTCACCCACACTACCTAGAATCTTCAGTGAAGAAAGGTTATAGAAGGTTGGATATTTACTACCGTATCGCATAAGGTGTCTTACTGCAGTGGGTGAGGTGTATAGCTTGGTTACCCCGTATTTTTCCACTATCTTCCACCATATCCCAGGATCAGGGTAGTCTGGTGCTCCTTCATATACCAGGGTGGTGGTTCCCAGAAGCAGTGGCCCGTACATGAGGTAGCTGTGGCCGGTTATCCAGCCAATATCCCCTGTACACCACCAGAGGTCACCGTTGTGTATATCAAACACGGTTTTTAAGGTGGTGGCCACTCCCACCATGTACCCGGCAGTGGTGTGGAGAACTGCTTTGGGTTTTCCTGTACTACCAGAGGTGTAAAGTATGAACAGGGGATCTTCAGAGTCCATCTCCTCAACTGGACATTCATCTGGTTCCCCTTCCAGGAGTGTTTCGTAGAAGATTTCCTTACCACTCAATTCAGACATGTGGATGGGGTTTCCAGCGTGCTGCACCACAATGGTGGTTTCAATGGTGTGGCACTTTAAGAGGGCCTCGTCTGCGATCTTTTTAAGGTCTATAACTTTACCCCGGCGGAAGGTTCCATCGGCAGTTATGAGAACCTTGGCCTGGGCATCGTTCATTCGCTCCACAAATGCACCCACACTCAGTCCCGAATAAACCACGCTGTGAACTGCCCCTATCTTGTTACAGGCCAGCATGGAGACTAAGAGTTCCGGGCACATTGGCATGTACATGGAAACCGTATCACCCTTTTCTACGCCCAGATTCTTCAGGGCGTTGGCCATTTTATTCACTTCACGGTAAAGCTCGTAGTAGGTGAGTTTTTTCTCATCACCCCTCTCATTGGCGTAGAGAATAGCCACCTGATTCCTTTTATCAGTATGTATCCAGCGGTCAACTGCATTGTAGGCCAGGTTTATTTTTCCATTGGTAAACCATTTGTAGAATGGTTTCTGGCTTTCATCCAGGACTTTATCCCATTTCTGAAACCATTCAAACTGTTCTGCCTTTTCAGCCCAGTACTTCTCAATGTCTTTACCCTTCTCTATTTCTGCCTCCCAGTTTTTGACGTGGGCTTCTTCAACCAGCATGTAATTAGGTTTAAACACTTTTTTCTCATTATTCGAGTTATTACCGCTTTTTACCATGTTTTCACCCTTTGAAGTTTTTATTTATCAGTATTTACAGAAAATAACCGATTTTGTTGGTTAAATTTCATTCAATAGATCTTCCTAAACTAGCTTAATCCCAATACTCATAATAATTCATTATTTTTTATTACGAAAAGGGGTTAGACCACTTTCATGATAAATTAGTTCTTGGTTTAATTTTGGAATTAAAACTATTTAGAAATGCTTTTTTCCAGGAATTTGACTGACTTTTTAAAATAAAACACAATTTTTTAACAATCACTCAACGATCTACACAACTTAACATACACTCAGTTTTCGGTCCATTGAAGCCATTGGTAACATTCTAACACTCTTTAGAGACCTTAAGAAGTATATAAATGCTACTATTTAGGAGAACTTTTACAAATTTTTAGAGAGTATTTGTTTAGTATAAACCATTAAAAGTAATAAATAAGGTAGAATAATTAATGTGCAAAATTAGTTTCTTTATGTGAAAAATTAGTTTCGAGGTTTAGGTAAGCTTTATCCATTCATAAAAACCAGTTTATATGTGGAATAGCAAATAAATAGCAAATAAATTTTCCATGTAAGGTAGAATCACATGAGCAAAAATGAAGATGATTTAGACATAACATTTATAACCGGTAACCAACACAAAATAAAAGAAGCTCAAGGAATATTCCACCAGTTCGATATTCAGGTGGAACACATAGACCTTGGATACCCTGAAATACAGGGAGAGCTTATAGATGTGGCTCGCTTTGGCGCAAAAGATGCTGCCAGGCGGCTGGGAAGACCAGTTATTGTTGAAGATGCGGGTCTGTTTATAAAAGCTCTCAAATGGTTTCCAGGTACCTATTCGTCATATGTGCAGGATACCGTGGGCAATCAAGGCATTTTAAAACTGATGAACAGTGTCGAAGACCGTTACGCTGAGTTCAGGTCGGTAATTGGATATGCAACACCCAAGACCGAGCCCAAGACTTTTTTAGGCGTAGTCGGTGGACATATAGCGCATCAGGAAAAAGGAAAGCATGGTTTCGCTTACGATCCACTTTTCATACCAGAAGGATACAACCTGACCTTTGGTGAACTCACACGGGATGAAAAAAATGAATTCTCCCATCGCCGCAGGTCACTGGAAAGTTTCGCCCTTTGGTATAAAGATCTCATAAACAGTGAATAACCAGCTGAGAGCTTGAATTGAAAATTATTATCTAAAAGCTATAAACTGTATTAAATTAAGCTAATTTAGATTAATAGAAATAATTTAGATTAATAGGAATCATAAGAGGTGATTTGATGGCAGCAAAGCCTGATTGGGTTGAATATACAACCGAAGAAATAGAAGAAATTATATTAAAACTGAGAAAAGAAGGAAAATCAACCAGTGTCATTGGAGTTATATTAAGAGATCAGTACGGAATTCCTGATGTTAAAAGTGTAACCGATATGAAGATAACCAAAATCCTGGAAAAACACGACCAAGGCGAAGAATACCCTGAGGATCTGATGAACCTCATCCGTAAGGCAGTTAACATCCGGGACCACCTTAAAGAAAACCCAAAGGACCTGCACACCAAAAGGGGTCTACAGTTAGTGGAATCCAGAATCAGGAGACTAGTAAAATACTACACCCGAGAAGGAGTCCTCCCTGAAGGATGGAGATATGACCCTCAAAAAGCAGCATTACTTGTTAAATAGAGCTGAAGAAGCTTGCACGCTCCTGAAGGAGCACCTGGATCAGGATCATGTGGTGAGAGTTATCTCCCACAATGATGCTGATGGTATATCCGCTGCAGGTGTTATCTGCAACGCCATCTCCCAGGAAGGTGGGAAATTCCATGTTACCATGGTCCCCCGCCTTAATGAGGAAACCCTGGACCGACTTTCCAGGGAGAAATACAAACTTTTCTTTTTCTGTGACATGGGCAGTGGTTACGTGAAGAGGATTGGCCGGCTCAGGGGCCAGGCTGTAATCGCTGACCATCACCAGACTATGGACAGTGATGGAGATGATGAGGAAACCCTGGTGCACGTGAACCCCCACCTGTTCGGACTGGACGGAACCCGGGACGTGAGTGCATCTGGAGTGACTTATCTCACTGTGAAACCCCTTGAAAAAGTGGAACTATCAGGACTAGCCCTGGTTGGTGCTTTTGGGGATATGCAGTATGCTGATGGGTTTACTGGTGTGAACCAGACCATGCTCAAAGAGGCAACTGAATCAGGAGTGGTTACAGAACACGAGGATCTGAAAATATCCTCCAAAGATGACCCGCTTTACAAAGCCCTGGCCCACACATTCAAACCAGCAATCCCGGGAATCTCCGGAAACCTGGAGAAAAGTCAGGCCTTCCTGGAAAAGATTGGAATATCATACGGTATTAAATTCACGGATCTGGCCAATGAAGAGAAGGATTTCCTCACCGAACACCTGACTAAAATGAATCCAAAGATATTTGACACCGTATACAGCATGCCTAAAGAAGATCCGGCACTACGAAATCTGGAAAATTATGCCGAAATCCTGGATGCATGTGGTAAAAACAAAAACCACGCTGTGGGTTTGAGTATCTGTCTGGGTGAACGGGAATCTGCCATAAAACAGGGAGTGGAATTTTTAAGCAAATACCGGGAATCTCTGATTAGAGGTATAAGCTGGATTTCCCGAGAGGGTGCCCAGGAAATGGATTATGTGCAGTACCTTTACACTGAAGATAAGGAAAATAAAAAAATCATGGGTACTTTAGCCTCTTTAGGTATTGATCTTAAGATTCTAACCCCCGAAAAACCGGTTATAACCATGTCCCGCATGCACAACCTGGTTAAAATTTCAGGCCGTACCACACTGGAAATGACCCAGCGCGGAGTTAACCTGGGTTTTGCACTTGAACAGGCAGCTAAAAGCTTTAACGGAGCTGGTGGAGGGCATAATATCGCTGCGGGCGCAGTGGTGCCCTACAAGGAACTGGAAAACTTCAAAAACCTGGTAAATGATATTGTAAGCACACAGGTCACTTAAAACCTGTGTTGTATTAATATTATTACTGGAAAAGCCAGTGAAATATTTAATTATAAAAAATTAATCAATACCAGGGGAATATTTAATCAATATCAGAGTTGATTAATTAGGATATTCAATTGAAGGGAGTTAAATTGAGAATATCCTGAAAATGAACGTCTCTTAGTTACTTGAGAATCTCATTTACTTGAGAAAATCTCTTATTTAATATCCTGATTAAAATATTCTGTTTAAATTAAATTTTAATTAAAAAATAGTGAATTCGCAACTAATCGAGGCATTTTCTATGTATCTTACCCGAGAAGAGGAAAAAATGTACGCAGGCAAGTATGGTCCTGCTGTGGAGAAATCCATGGAGATTTTGGTTGCTCTGGGAGATATCTACGGAGCAGATGGCATGGTGGAGATAGTATCAGCCCAGATATCTGGAGTTTCCTACAAAACCATTGGCGATGCGGGTTTAGAGTACTTGAATGACCTGGCCAGTGACGGAGCCCAGGTACAAGTTCCCAGCACCCTCAACCCCGCAGGGGTGGATCTAGATCAATGGAAAAGCCTTGGTTTTCCAGAAGAATTCACCAGAAAACAGTTACTCATTGTAGAGGCCTACCGTAAGATGGGAATCAGCACCACCTGTACCTGCACCCCATACCTGGTTGGTAACGTGCCCCCACTGGGCAGTCATATTGCTTGGTCAGAGTCATCGGCGGTTTGTTATGCTAATTCAGTTCTAGGGGCACGTACAAATAGGGAAGGTGGCCCTGGAGCTTTATCCGCCGCAATTTGTGGGAGAACACCCAACTATGGCTACCACTTGGACCCGGGGAGGGTTCCCAATTTACTGGTTGAAGTTGAAACCCCACTGACTGGATCTGATTACGGTGCAATGGGATATCTGGTGGGAAAAGCAGTTGGAAACGGTGTGCCCTACTTCAAACTACAGGATAAACAGCAGATAAAACCACAGGTTAATCAGTTGAAAGCTCTGGGTGCGGCTCTGGCATCTTCCGGAGCGGTGGCCCTTTACCATATGGAGAACACCACCCCGGAATACAGGGAAGTAATACAGCATACTGGAAATCTGGAAAAACTAACCATAACCCGGAACGATCTGGATAATACCCGGGAAAAACTTTCCACTGCCCAAAACCCGGATCTGGTATGTTTAGGATGCCCACATGCATCATTAGATGAGATAAAGGAAGTTGCCCTTAAATTGGATGGTAAAAAACTTGCCAACCAGTTATGGGTGTGCACATCCATCTCAGTTAAAGCTGCTTCAGATAGAATGGGCTACACTGAAATGATAGAAAAAGCCGGTGGCCATGTGGTCTGTGACACCTGCATGGTGGTGGCCCCAATAGAAGATATGGGCTTTAAAGTTATAGGTGTTGATTCTGCCAAGGCTGCTAACTACGTCCCTGGTATGTGTGGACTGGACGTGGTCTTTGATGAATGGGAGAATCTCATAGCCCTGAAAAAATAATTGATTTAAGATAATTGATTTAAGGGAGTAATTGGAATCATAAACTACGATGATTTGATGAAATTTGATCCTCAATAAAATCTACTAAAAAAAAAATATACAAAAAATTTGTCGAGTTCAAAATTAATAAATAAATCAGTAATTTCTATTTTTATTAGGTGATGATTATTACAGATTCAAATCCGGGTTCAATTAAAGTGCCACAAAAACTGAAAAATCCCCTGTGTATTCTCACCATAATCACCACTACCCTTACTATTATCTTAGCTGCAGTGCAGATTACCAGGGGAGTGAATTACTTCGATGTTTTCACCTATCTTAATGTGGCCCTGCAATACTCAGGAGTGGTCACTGGAAGCACCAACATGGTTTCAGGACCACCACTTATGCCTTTTTTAACCTCCCTGGTTTTCAGACTAGGATTTGTGTCCAGCAGCGTTATAATAATATTAAACGCAATTATATTCATTTTTGGAGTTGTAGGATTATACTTACTATTAAATGAACGTTTTAACGAAATACAAAGCTTTACTGCATGTTTAATCTACATTTCACTACCCCTCATATTTTCCTGGGCAGCCAGTGGTTCGATAGATGTGCCTGCAATTTCATTTTCAATCTGGACCATGTATTTCATGGTTAGGGGTGTTGAAAAGAATTCTAAATACTTATATCTGGTGATCCCCATGCTGATGGTGGCCATACTCACCAGATACACCACTGCACTTCTAATAATACCATTGCTCTTTTATTTTATCATAGGTACGGACTTTCTCCAAAATGCGGGAAAACCTTTAAAACGAATTATCCTTGCATTGTGCATTATAGCCCCATTTATAATTTATGCTTACCTCAAAATCACTTATTTCGCCTATTTGATTTTGCTAGTAATTGATCCTCTATTATTTGGGAAATCTTTCGGTGTGGGAGACGCAGCCTACAACCCAGATAACCTATACTACCTAAACCATATGCTAAATTACATTGCTGTTGGACCAATTAAAGGGAATTACTATGAAATATTAAGCCCCAGCCTGGGATCAGCATCAATACTGGCATTCGTAATTACTGCACTGGTTATTGCTGGTCTTGGAATATACATTTACACCCTTTTAGAAAGAAAATTGGAAAATGAGAATATCATCAGTAAATCAGGAATTGCTCAGGTGATAATCCTGGGTGTTCTAGTAATCAGTGGGATTTATAGCTTTTTCACAGCACCTTACTTAATTACCGACATTATTGTTTTTCTTATCTGTCTTTTGATCTACAATCTACTGCGTGATGTTGGAGGTAAGAATCTGAAAATGGACCTACTCTTCATGTTATGGTTTTTTACTTTCTTTATAATGCACAGTATCACACCAGTAAAAGTGGACCGTTACTTGATTACCGTGGCACCAGCCCTTGCCTATTTTATTTTCCTAGGTTTAAGTGTAATCATTGAAAGGTATAAATCAAAAATCAGTGGGAAATCATTAAGATCGTGGGGACTGTATGTTGCTGTAGGCCTGGTGTTTTTAACTTCCACCACCGTTACCTTCGCTGGTCATACTCCCAACACCTGTTTAATTAAGTATGTTGAACCCACTACCCAATGGCTAGAGGAATACGACTCACAATACCAGGATAAAATCATTTTTTCAGATTATAGTCCCGCAGTATCATGGAGTATGAAAAAAATGGTTACTACCACAGTTTTAAGTGATTATAACAATACAGATGAGTTTTCTTCCATGTTAATCAACTCCAATGCCGAGTATTACATTGATGTTTTCAGTGATCCTAAACCCACACTCAATGGTTATCGTGTGATAAATAAAACTGATTTGATTACAATTTACCAAATGGTTCATTAAAAATCTATCCATAGGAAATCCGTAGTTACTCCATTATTTTTTAAGGTTTTTAAGGTCTGTTAATTTGAAAATGCATTAAATATTTTTATCTATTGTGACTGACTCAACCTTACCCACATATTTCAATTCACCCCCACAATTGCAACTGGCAAAATCAAAGGGTGCTTCATCTTCCAGAAGTGGATACAATTCATTACAATCCCTACATAATAAAAGACCAGTGTAATATCTTTTATCAGCTAAGGATGTGATGTCAGTCTTTATGATTTTAAACAGGGTCTGATAAGCTCTTAAAACACATTGAAAATCAATTTGTCCATGGTCAGATAGCACTGCACCAGAATGTGCCAGTAGCACCAGTATCTTTTCAAGCTCCAAATTATAGGTGGTCTCATTTCCACCCTGATCTTCAAAGAGGAATGAAATGAATAGATTTTGAAACTTTTTAAAGAAAATAAGACTATCTTCAACCCAGGTAACCTCTTTTATATCCTGGAAAAATTCATCTCCTAAAAATAAATTACCTCTGAAAAGATTGAATATATCCAACCCACCCAGGATCCGTTCTGAAATATCACTTTTATGCAGGGCCCATAAATCGTCCACTACCAGTTCACGTCCCAGATAAAATGTGTACAGCTTCTCCAGGAAAATATGCAAATATAGGAATGAATCGTAATCCACAGTGAAAGTAGTGGAATTAAAATAAACATCACCAGAACCGGCATCATAACGTTTATTAGGTAGTATTCCATTATTTATGGCCTGAGCCAGGACCAGATTTTCAGGTGCTAATTTAAGATTATCTTGGAGTTCCATGTGATTTTTCCACTGGCAGTGCAGATTAAATAAAGATTCCCAAATATTTTCCTCCCATAAGTGCATAAATTCATTTAAAATATTAAAAACCCCGTTAACATGATTAAATTCCTGGATAAATTCATGATACATGGCTGTCAGGTCATGATCCGGATAAACTTCTTCATTACTCACCATCAAAATCACAACTACATTATGGCATTATTATTATTTATTTTTTAATTAGTAATAAAGATTGGTATTAAAACAGTGGTATGGTGAAACTCAACCAATATTACCAGAATAATCAGGATATATCATAGTAGATGAAAATTGTAGTAACTTTTTAATTATAGGTGAATGAGTTATTTAAACACGATTATGAATTGATTTTAAAAATAATAGTAAAAATAGCGTTCAATTGGAGATTATCCATTTGTTATAATATTTATCATGGCACATCACCATTTTTATATGATTATTAAATTATACTATGAATATGGTCAGGTGGATACAACACCCTCTAATCGAACCCGGAAAAATTGAAGCACGTCTTTACCAGCAATTATTAGCAGCTAACGTCATAAAAAAAGGGAATACTATGATAGTAGCCCCAACAGCACTGGGTAAAACTGTGGTGGCTGCCCTGGTTGCTGCAGATAGACTTGAAAAGTATCCGGACAGCAAAATTTTACTTTTAGCTCCCACCAAACCACTGGTGGTGCAGCACGAGGAAAGTTTCATTGAATTTTTGAAAACAACCACCAGCAGCCTGACCGGTGCAGTTAAACTGGAAGAACGGATTAAAAAATGGAATAATTCCCAGATAATCTGTGCAACGCCCCAGACAATAGAATCAGACATCATAGCAGAAAGATACTCACTGGAAGATGTTTCACTACTCATTTTTGATGAATGTCACCGGGGAACAGGATCCTATTCCTACGTATTCCTGGCCCAGCGATACACTAAACAGGCCAAAAACCAGTTAATACTGGGTTTAACTGCATCACCAGGTGGTGATGAAGAAAGGATAAACCAGGTCTGCCAGAACCTCTTCATAAATGAGGTGATGGTTAAAAATGAGGATGATCCGGATGTCAAACCCTACTTCAACCCAATTGACGTAGAATGGGTGAAAGTTGAGTTGAAAAAGGAACAACTGAATATTAAAACCCATCTGGATGTGGCTCTTAAAAATCGCCTTAAAGGTTTGAAAAAACTGGGAGTTCTCAATTCAATCCAGCAGGTCAGCAAAAAAGACATTTTAAGAGCCAGAGGAAAAGTCCAGAACAAAATATCTCAAAGTGCCAGCCCACCCAGAGAGTGCTTGCTGGCAATATCCATGTTAACCGCTGTTTTCAGTGTTATGCACTCCCTGGAACTTTTGGAAACCCAGGGTGTGAGTAATTTGCACTCTTACTTTGATAGGATGCGTAAGAAAAAAACCAAAGCTGCAAAGGGATTATTTAAGGATGAAAACTTTAAAACTGCGGTGAACTTAACACGACAGGCCTATAATAATGGAGTCGAACACCCTAAACTGGGAAAACTCATGGAAATCCTTAAAGACGCTGCAGAAGACAAACAACAGGTAATTGTTTTCAGCCAGTACAGGGACACTGTAAATCAGATTTATACTAAGTGCCAGAAAGAAGGTATAAACGCAGTTAAATTCTTTGGACAGGCCAGCCGGGAAAAAGAAAAAGGACTAACCCAGAAAGAACAGAAGGATATTATAAAGGCCTTCCGTATGAGAACCTACCAGGTGCTGATTTCAACCAGTGTGGCTGAGGAAGGTATTGACATCCCCAGTGTAGACCTGGTGGTACTCTACGAGCCGGTTCCATCGGAAATTAGAATGATTCAGAGGCGTGGTCGAACCGGTAGGACAACCAGTGGCCGTATGATCGTTTTAATAACCAAAAACACCCGGGATGAGTCATTCTATTATTCGAGCATTCACCGGGAAAGGAGAATGAAAAAACAGCTAGCTAATGGATACAATCAGCCGGAAAGACCGCTTATTGCTAATGATGAAGATGTTAAGGTTTTGGACAGGGAGAATGAAGATATTTCATCAAATGAGAAAAGGATTGTGGTGTACGTTGATCACCGTGAGTCCAAGTCAGGAGTTATCAGGGAACTGAGTAACCTGGGAGTTAAAGTAGAACCCAAAAGCCTCCCGGTTGCGGATTACCAGATAAGCCCCCAGGTAGCTGTGGAAAGAAAAAGCACACATGACTTTGTGAGCTCGTTGATGGATAAAAGGTTGTATAAGCAGGCTGAGGAACTGGTGGAAAAGTTCGAGAAACCATTAATCATACTGGAAGGTCAGGACCTTTACAGCAGTTCGCTGCATCCCAATGCCATCAGAGGAGCACTGGCCAGTCTGGCAGTTGACTTCAATATACCCATCATTCCCACCCGTAACCCAGAAGATACTGCAGCTATGATCTACAGACTCGCAGTAAGGGAAATGGACAAAGGCTCGAAGGATGTTCAAATACGTACTGAGAGAAAACCCTTAACTCTCCAGGAACAGCAACTTTTTATTGTGGAATCACTCCCCAGTGTGGGACCAGTAAATGCCAGGAAGCTCCTGGAAATGTTCGATAGTGTGGAAGGAGTTACCAGTGCCAGTGTAAGTGACCTGAAGAAAGTGGATGGGATTGGGGATAAAATTGCTCGAAATATTAGAAAGATAGTTTCATCCAAGTATTCAGATACATTCCGGTATTCAAAAAGTGGTGAAAATAATTCCATTGAAAAGCCAATTGTAAATGGGAAAGATAAGCCAAAAAAAGAATATATTCTAGAAAAAAATGTTGAAAATGATTGAAAATTTATATGAACCGTTAAATTGAACGGATAAATAATAGAATTATATGAGATAAGTATTCTAATGATAACTGATTGAAAATCAGGAAATTACTGAATATCCAATATTTAATTAAGTTAACTGGAGATCACAACAAATGAAGATTCTTATAAATGAGAAGGGTAAAAAATTTGTGGCTGGTGCTGATGATCTGCACACAGACCATGGTTACATTAAAAAGGATGAAATAGCCAGTAGCAATTCAGGAGACATTTTAAAAACCCATCTCGGCAGAGAATTTCGTGTTTTAGAAGCTAACATTAATGATTACATTGAACTCATGGATCGCAGGTGTTCCATTATTCTCTCCAAGGATCTGGGTGTTATGGCTGCCTACACCGGACTGGGTAGCGGCCAGCGTGTGGTGGAAGCAGGAACTGGTGCAGGAGCAGCCACTATATTCATGGCAAACATAGTGGGAGAAACCGGCCATGTTTACTCCTATGAATTAAGGGAAGATTTCTCCCAAATCGCTGATAAAAATGTGAAGGGATTCGGATTGGAAAATGTGACCCTGAAATGTCAGGACGTAACAGAAGGTATAGATGAAGAGAATATAGATCTGGTATTCCTGGATCTGCCCAAGCCATGGGAAGTAGTAGAACATGCCCGTGACTCCCTTAAATCAGGAGGATATTTAGCCGCATACACTCCTTACATCGACCAGGTGAAACTCCTCACCAGGATCCTGAAAAAACGGGAATTTTCAGATTTAAAGAGTTTAGAATGTCTTGTACGTGAAATTGAAGTGAAAGATAAAGGTGTGCGCCCAAAAACTAGAATGACAGGGCACACAGGATATTTAACATTCGGAAGGAAAGTTTAGTATTTAAATAATTTATTTAAAATACTAAAATCTAAAAAATTAAAATTATTGTTAAAAAAATATTGTTAAAAAATATAACGTTACAATAGAAGGGTTTTAAAGGAATATGAGGCATATAAATAGCATATGGTGAAGACCATGGGTTTCAATCTGAAAAACATAATTTCAATTAAGGATTTTAGCAAGCAAGATATTGAATATATTCTAAAATTAGCCGAGGAAATGGAACCCATAGCTAGGTCACAGGAAAAATCTAGTGTTCTAAGTGGATCTATTTTGGGAATGTTATTTTACGAAGCTTCGACTCGTACTCGTCTTTCATTTGAAACTGCAATGAAACGATTGGGTGGTAGTACTGTAGGTTTCGCTGAGGCGGGAAGTAGTTCCGTGACCAAAGGTGAAAATTTAACAGATACCGTGCGTGTTGTGGGAGAATACACTGATGCCCTGGTTATCCGCCATAATATGGAAGGCACTGCCCGTTATGTTGCAGAAATGGTGGATGTTCCTGTAATTAACGCTGGTGATGGAGCTGGACAGCACCCCACCCAGACACTCCTAGATCTATACACCATGAAACGTATTCTGGGTGATATTGGAGAGTTACATGTGGCACTAGTGGGTGATCTTAAATATGGGAGAACAGTACACTCCCTTTCATATGCTCTGACCATGTTTGGTGCTAAAATGAGCTTTGTATCACCACCTGAACTTAAAATGCCCAGGGAAATCCTCCATGACCTGTCAGCAGCTGGAGTTAGTGTTCAAGAAACAGAAGACATTCGAGATGTTCTCAGCAATGCTGATGTTTTATACGTGACCCGGATCCAGAAAGAAAGATTCCCCGACCCCCAAGAATATTTAAAAATCAAAGGAGCCTATACCATTGACTCACAACTTCTTAATGGAAGTGAAGCAATAGTGATGCACCCCTTACCAAGGGTGGATGAAATATCCCATGACGTGGATAACACTCCCTATGGAAGATATTTCCAACAGGCTTTTTATGGAGTTCCAGTTAGAATGGCCATATTAAAATCAATGATCAAATAATACCCTGAAAATTAAGTAAAAAAAAGTAATTTAGCCCCTTAGATTTTTCTTATTGAAAGAAGTAAT
>AMGN01000029.1:0-2500 GCA_000309865.1 Methanobacterium sp. Maddingley MBC34
GCGATTCCGTGCACCAGTTTGGCAATGGTGTTGGAAGTGGTGGGAGAAACAATCAATAAATCATATCTTCCCAGGGAAAAACGGCCAGATATTGGATAACTCCACATCTGATCCTTTTCCAGAACCAACTCCTGGTAATAACCACCAGTAATTGATTTAACACGGTCAAAAAGGCCGTACATCTTCAGTACTTCTTCACCTGCACCGGAAAGCAACACCGTGACCTGATGTTCCCCTGCAATCTTTTCCAGTGTTTCCACACTTTCCAAGAGCAGGTGACCTGCTCCGGTAAAGGCCCAAGCAATTTTCATAACCATCCTCTTGTTAATCAGCCCTGGCTTATTTGTATAAACTAAACTGCAAGCAGTAATTATTCACAAATTCATAGGGGATGATTCACTCAATTATTAATTAAAATTCTATGTAGTCATAGGCTCTGTCACTACGGAAGGCGTAATGAACAGTGTTGAAAGAAGTTATAAATTCGGATACTTCAGTTTTAACAGCTTTACCATCGACAACTACCTTTTTTATTAGTTCAGCAACTTCTAACATGTGGGATTCCTTTAATCCACGTCTAGTTAACTCCTGTGTTCCCACACGTATACCAGATGGGTCATCGGAGCGGTTAACATCATCCCAGGGTAGGAGGTTCTTGTTGAGAATTATGTTGTTAGCTTCCAGGTCTTTAGCCATCTTGGATGCTTTTCCAATGTTGGAAACATCCATAGCTACCTGGTGGGATTCAGTGAATCCCAGATCCTCACATAATACATTGAAACCCAGTTCATGGAAATTCTGTGCCAGTGCCTTGGCATTGGTGATGATCTGTTTGGCGTAGGATTCTCCGAACTCTGCCATTTCTGCAGTGGCTATGCCTAGGGCAGCCAGGTGATGCAGGTGATGGTTACTTACCACACCTGGGAAGACAGCATCATCAATTTTTTTGCTCAACTCTTCTTTACAGAGAATTATACCTCCTTGAGGTCCGGGGAATGTCTTGTGGGTACTTCCCACCAGTAAATCTGCTCCTTCTTTCAATGGATCCTGGAACTGGCCTCCGGCAATGAGTCCCAGAACGTGCGCACCATCGTACATTACTTTGGCTCCCACTTCATCTGCTGCCTCACATGCTTCTTCCACAGGGTGGGGGAAGAGGAATAAACTTCCTCCTAAAAGGACTATTTTAGGTTTAAGGGTGAGTATTTCCTTTTTCATGGCATCAGCGTCGATGTTCATATTTTTTTCATCGAAGGGATGGGGTGATACTTTAAGCCCTCTGATACCAGCTGCACTCACATTGGCATGACTGATATGACCTCCCACTGGAACTTCCAGGGCCATCATTTTGTCACCATGATTTGCTAATGCGAAGAAAGAGCCCATGTTGGCAACTACACCTGATATGGGCTGCACATTGGCGTGTTCTGCATTATACAACTGTTTGGATAGGTCGACAGTGAGGTTTTCAATATCATCAATGTACTGGCATCCCTCATACAATCTGTGGCAGGGCAGTCCTTCTGCGTACCTGTGGGACAGATCGGTGGCCAGTGCTTCTCTGACGCTGATACTGGTGATGTTCTCACTGGCTATGAGATTTATACTATTTTTCATCCATTCATGATGCTTTTTGGTAATATCCTTTATTTCCTGGGCGTATTTTTCATTATCTGACATTATTTTCCTCCCGGCCAAATCAGGGTATGATCTTACATTAACAGGTTTGGTATAGGGATAATATAATTTAGTATAGGGAACTATAAAATTGAGGCAATATAAATACTTTCCAAATCTTCCTCTCCATATATTCAAAGAATAGTAAAAAGAATTTTAAGGATTTTTTTATTTTATATTGTGGATTAGGTCTTTATTATGAACTAGGCAGGATTTCTGCGAAAAAACGTTTTTGTTTTCATTTCTTCCAGATTCTCAATCACCCTTTTCAGATCGGTTGCTGGAATGCTGACCATTATTTCTTCGGCTTTCAGTTCCATGTTGTTCCTGGAACCGACATCTCCGAATCCATAAGTGACTTTACCAGTTAAATAGGGTACAGCAGCCATGGAACTACATATTGGGCCGGAATCTGCTCCTAGGCCATGTGATCCTGAGTCATAGGCATTGGCATGTAACAGTTCCATTCCCTGTTGGGCATTACTCACAATGAATATCACATCTGGCTCAAACTCTGCTTTAGATAATGGTGCAAAAATTATTGCGTTGAAAATCCCGGGACTAATTGCCATGTTATTTTTCCAGGAGCGCTGCACTGCAGGGATGCTTTTATAAACTCCTGCGGGGACCAAGAATGAACCGCTTTGCATGTTTTTTGGGAACTCCCGGGGGTCTTTCATTCCAGTGTATCTTAAGCCGCCCATACACTCTTCTTCATCAGCAGTGGAATAAAAAATCTCTCCATTCATAGCCTTGTCCAGTTTAGTGCAGAATCTTGATTTTCCTTCTTCTTTGGGAATATTTCTAGGTTCTCGGGAAACCC
>AMGN01000030.1:0-10000 GCA_000309865.1 Methanobacterium sp. Maddingley MBC34
TGACTTGCTAATGACTTGCTAATGACTTGCTAATGACTTGTTCTGACTATTTAATTGCCATTGATTTGTTTTTAATGAATTTGTGAACGTGATTATTTGTGAATTTAAGATAACAGGACCTTATTATTTATTTATAATTGTTCCCCTGACTTTTTCACCCTTAAGGGCACTTTCCAGTAATCCTTCGCAACCTGCATTTATTAGTTCTGATTCTATTCCCTTCTCAGCCAGTTCCAGTAGTTCTCTTAGTTTACCAGCCATTCCCCCGGTTACATCAACGGTTCGTGCTCCTTCCAGGAATTTCAGATCTTCCATTGAGTTTACCACTTCCAGAAGCCTGGCCTGGGAATGTTTTTTGGGGTCGCGGTCGTAGATTCCATCCACATCTGAGCCCAGGATGATCCTCTCTGGCTGCAGTTTCTTTGATAGGTAGTTCACCAGCTGGTCACCGGATACTACTGCCATCTGGATATTTTCATCTGTATCCATGACCACGTCACCGTATAAGACTGGTACCAATCCCATTTCTAGATATTTCTTCACTATTCCTAAATTTGCTGATTTGATCCGTTTATTTTCAGTTATTATGAATGATGATGGTGGTACTGCCACTGCAGGAATTTTATATTTCAACAGATAGTGGCATACGAAATGGTTGAGATTTTTAACCGAGTTCTGGGTTAGGGTGAATCCCATTTTTTTACTTTCCAGTTCTTCTGGAGTTTTTATGGGGCTGCCTATTTCATATTTTCTGGCATGTAAATGGCCGAAACTACCAGCTCCGTGAATTATGATAAGTTCACCCACATTTGCCCTGGCTATTTCCTGGGCAATGCGATCAAGATTCACTGGATCCAGGGTGGGTTTGCTAGCGTCTTTACGGGTGATTACACTTCCACCCAGTTTCAGGATTATCATTACCCACAACCTCTAATTTGTTTATTAAACACTAGCTGACTATTAATCACCAGTTGGCTATTAATACCAAAATGACTACCAATGTTCCAAGGATTATCAACACCCCAAGAATTACCAATACTCAAATAATTACCAATAATCAAATGATTACCAATCACCAGGTCACCCCTTTGGATGATATTCCAACCGGGAATGCATTTTCAATTGACTCAAGTTCTCCCAATACTTCCCAGGTTTTCCCTGGGCAGTAGGCAATGATACTGCCCCCTCCACCTGCTCCGGTTATTTTGGCACCGGTAGCTCCTGCACTGCGTGCATGGTAAATCAGGCGTGATAATTCGTTAGTGTTAACCCCTAAGGCATCCAGTAGTCCCTGGTTGATGTTCATTAACTCACCTACCCTTGTTTCTTCTCCTTTGGTGATGGATTCTCGGGCCTGGTTGGTCACTGTTTCCATGATATCCAGGATGGGCTTTATGATGGTGGGGTGGGCCTGGCAGAGTTTTCTGACTTCCTTCACCAGGATCCCGGTGTTACCGGGTTGGCTGGTATAACCCACTACCAGTGGCATTTTAAGGGCTGGTTTTATTTTCACTGCTCCTCTTTCATGGGTGAAGTATAGAAATCCCCCATGGGTGGATACCGTGGTGTCCAGTGGGCTTGCTGCTCCTTGAACCTCTAATTCTACCTGATGAGCAGTACGTGCCAGTGTTTCCAGGGATAGTTCCTGCTGGTAGTAACGTGAAGCTGCGGCCAGGGTGGCAACGGTGATGGCTGCGGATGACCCTAATCCTGCTCCTATGGGTATTTCAAGGTCCACAGTTATGTTCAGACCAGAGTCGGGTGATGATCCAAGTTCGGTTCGGAATAATGCACTCTTAATATATTTCATTATCCCGGCATCCATGTTGCCCGGGTTTTGATCTTGTTCGCCTTCACTGTTTAATTGAGTTATAATACCAGTTTCTGTACTGATTAACCCATAAACGTCCAGCTCCGGAATTTTCACATGTATAATGTTGTCGGTTCCTTCCTTGAGGGTTACGGTGGCTCTTTTATCAACTGCCACTGCAATGGCGGGTTTCCCGTAGACCACTGCGTGTTCTCCAAAAAGAATAGCCTTACCTGGTGCAGATGCCCTAGCTGTCATTGGATTGAACTCCGTTCACTAAATCTGTGCAATTTTACTTTTATCCTCAAACCGTACAATAAACCTTCCTTTCGATTTATTTTTTCCCTGAATGATTACCTATGAGTTTTAATAATTATTTTTTTTTATTATTTAAGATTATTACTATATTTTTAAGCATTTTAACAGTTATCAAGCCTTTAAAATGCCTTTACTAAATTTGAATATTTTCTTAAATTGAAATGCCTTTTTTTATATGTGTTTTCAATTTATTTCAATACTTCATATATGAGATTATATTTTGCTTCATATATGAGATTATATTTTGAAAGACTGCTGATATGCCCATATCATTATTTTAAACGACTGCAGATGTTATTTGATACTGCAGATATCATTTGAATACTGCAGATATCTTTTAAATACTGGAGATATCATTTGAATATCGCAGATGCGTATCCCACCACGGAAGTGTAGTCTCCTCCAGTATCGCCACTGGTGGCGTACTGTAATACACTGACTTCAGTGGCTCCCATACCTTTTGATGCTTCAATAGTGGCGGCCACTGGCCCGTAACCACACATGGTCACGTTGAATTCCTGTATGGTTCGCATCATTTCCAGTTCATCCATGGCTGATATGGCTTCTAAGACTTTCTTATCCTGTGCTTCGGCCACTTCATGGGGCTGGTAATGGGTGAAGTCTGTGCTGGCAATTACCACCAGGTCCCGTCCCAGTTTACGTGCAGTGTGACTTATGGCTTCTCCAAGTTCTCTGGAGGTTTCCAAATCCTGCATCATCATACACACCGGTACCATCTGGAAATCCGAACTGATTTCCTGAAGGAATGGTAGTTGCACTTCACAGCTGTGCTCCTTTAGATGGGCGGATGGATCATCATCCAGTAGAGGATAGTAGTTTAACAGTTCACTGGCGAACTGATGGTCTATTTCCACTTCTCCCAGAGGAGTTAACCATGAGCCTTCGGTCATGGTGGAGAGTCCAGATCCTATCCCGGTGTGGTTGGGGCATAGTATAACCACTGTTTCAGGCATACCGTCTTCTGCCAGTTCCATGTAAGAACAGGCAGCCACTGGTCCAGAATAGGAGTAACCTGCATGAGGAGATATTAATCCTTTAATACTCCGTTTATTTCCCATTTTTCCCGGAAGTCTTCCAGGTCCTAATTCGTGCTGGTAACACCATTTAATCCTCTTTCTCAATGAATCTTCATCTGATTCATAGAACATCCCTGCCACTGCAGGTTTTCTAATCATAGAAATCCCCCTTTTAGTAAAAAGTTTTCTTAATTACTGGAATATCTGTAGAGTTTCAAGGATACACAGAATCCCAAGATAATGGGAGTTCCAGTTTATCAAGTGTTTTACTTATTTTACCAATTTTTTATTTAAGACTATTAAAGAGCTTTAACAATCACTAAACAGCTTATCATTGTAAATTGGGAGTTATTATGAGAATTATGAGTTAAGACCAGTGTGATTTGTAACCAGGTGATTTGTATAGTAATAGGTTTGTTTTAACGTGAAAAGTTATCCCTGTGAAAAGTTATCCCTGTGAAAAGTTATCCCTATGAAATGTTACCTCTGTGAAATGTTACCTCAGAGATTTTAAACCATCATGTTAAACAAAATCCCACATATTACTAATTTAATTCATCCATCAACATCCCAAAATCATAAGGGCCATTAATTAGGGCCCTTAAAAAAATTGATGGATATTGAGGGATATTTATTAACTCCAGGGGTATGAACTCCAGGGGCTCTCTTTATGTGGAGGGGGCCCCCACCCATATTGGATTGAAATTTTATATTTTGAGTTCGAATTCTGATGGGAGGATATCCAGGTCCTCTTCAGGAGCTAGTACTTCTCTTTCCCGTAGTATCTGTCGGGCCATTAACCAGTAGACTAGTGCGATTGCTTTTCTTCCTTTGTTGTTTACTGGTATGACGATATCTACGTTGCCCAGGAGGTTTTCTGTGTCACAGAGTGCCACTACAGGTAATCCTATCTGTTTTGCTTCGATTATTGCCTGTGAGTCGCTTCTGGGGTCGGTTACCATTAACACTTCTGGTTCTATGAACTTCCCGTAGTTGGGGTTGGTTAATGTTCCGGGTATGAACCTTCCAGGGATGGTTCGGGCTCCGGTGAGTTCTCCGAATCTGCGGACTGGTGTCTGACCGTACTGTCTGGTTGACACTGCCAGTATATCGTCTGGGTTGAATTTTGCCAAGAATTTGGCGGCTGATACGATTCTATCGTTGGTTTTTCGCACATCCAGGACGTAGAGTCCGTCGGCTCGTACACGGTATATGTATCGTTCCATGTCCTTGGTCTTCTGTTGTGTTCCTATGTGTAATCCTGCTGCTAAATATTTGTCCAATGGAATTAGTAGTTCTGACAACTTACCACCTCTAATAAATTTCCTTTCGTATTTTAATTATCTTAATTAATCTGAGGATTCCCACCAAAAAGGTTATAATGGGGGATTATTTATTCCTCTTAATTATTTGGAATTTGATTTATTCTTCTTCAACTTTAACTGCTTCGTTGGGACATACGTCCATGCAGACTTCGCATAAGCTGCAGTCTTCTTTGTTCTGTACGACGATTTTTTCTCCGTCTAATATTAGAACTTCCATGGGACATACGTCCACACATTCAGCACAGTCTGCTCCGTCGCAGTTATCGTGGTCGATTGTTATTTTAACCATTTGAAGATTCTCCTTGAATTTAATTTTATCAGTTTATGATTTTGTAATATCAAATATATTAACCAGTTAGCATTATATTGATATTTAAAACCATCTAGGGTTTTTAAAAACATCTAGGGAGTATTTCCAAGGACTCTGGAAGAGGCCCTGGTTTCAATTCCCTACTTACCAGATGATTTCTGCCATCTGCGGGTTGCTCATTTCCTCTTCTATACGGATGAGTTCGTTGAGTTTTGCTATTCTTTCCCCGCCCAGTGCCCCGGTTTTGATAATGGGACAGTTCCAGGCTACTGCCAGGTGAGCTATGGTTTCATCAGTGGTTTCACCTGAACGGTGGGATACCACTGGAACGTACCTGTTGGTCCTTGCCAGGTTTACAGTGGCGTAAGTATCACTGAGAGTTCCGATCTGGTTGGGTTTTATGATTATGGAATTACCTGCGGATTTTTCGATTCCTTCAGCCAGTATATCTGCATTGGTCACGAAGATGTCATCTCCACAGATCAGGGATTTTTTACCTGCTTTCTGTGTCAAGTCAGCGAATCCCTGGAAGTCTCCTTCCCGGATAGGGTCTTCCACAAAGAACATTTTGTAGGTGTTTATGATGTCGTTGACGTAGTCTACCTGTTCTGCAGTATCCCTTTTAACTCCTTCTTTGCTGTAAACATACTTTTCTGCATCAGCGTCCCAGAACTCACTGGCTGCCATGTCCAGGCAGGGTTTTACCATTACACCAGTCTCGTCTGACACTTCTGCACAGGAAGTGGTCTGGATTTCCAGTGCTTCCTGGTTGGTGAGGTTGGGTGCCCATCCTCCTTCATCTCCTTTTCCACCGGTAAAGAGAGCATCTTTTGCCTGAATTTTCTCCCTTATCCTTTTGTGAACTGCAACATTGGTGAACACTGCTTCGGTGATGTTTTCTGCACCCACTGGCAGAACCAGGAATTCCTGGATGTCAGGGGCGTTACGACCGGCGTGTGCTCCTCCGTTGATCATGTTTCCCAGTGGGAATGGTATCTGGGAGGGCATGTTACCTCCTAAGAAACGGTACAGGGGCAGGTTGTAGGATGCTGCTGCGGCTTTGGCCACTGCCATGGACACAGCTACGGTGGTGTTACCGCCTATGGCGGATAAATTTTCAGTACCGTCGATTTCCTTTAAAACCAGATCTATCTCCTGAAGGTCCTCGGCATCCATACCGATGAGTTCAGCGGAGATTATATCCTCGACTTCTTCAATAATACCATCTACCCCTCCTGTAGGGAATGAGACCACTTCACGGACTCCGGTACTGGCTCCGCTTGGTGCAGCTGCCCTTCCGAATCCGTTCCAGGTGATTACATCCACTTCCAGGGTTGGGTTTCCTCTGCTATCTAAAATTTTTCTAACCCGGATGTCTTCAATAACACTATCCATTAAAAAACACCTCTTCAAATAAAAAAATAGTGGTTTTTTAGTTCATTTGATTAAATAATGATCTTATTCTTAATGAGGGCCTTTCTATGTAAATTATTATAACCAGATGTCTTTTATGTAAATTTACATTGGCCGAACATCTAATGGGAGTACCTTTTTATCAAGCTCAATGACTGCGATGTCAATTGTATCCATATCAGGGGTTACATCCACCATTGGCTTTGCTCCCATGGAAAGTTGTAATGCTCGGGCACCAATTAATCTGGCCCTTTCAAAACGGTTTAATTTTTTACTTGCCATGGATTTTTCTCCTCTTTTTTTTATTTGGTGAAATAAAATTTTTTTTGGTGAATTTGAGTAAGAGTAATGGGGCCGCCGAGATTTGAACTCGGGTCGCCAGCATTCCGGTGAATTGACCATCCCCGTTCCAGTTGTAAGAAATCCCTTGGGACCCTCTACTTGAAGTCACTTCCCAGAGAAGATGAAAATCTTCAACATGGAGTATCTTTCCAAGAGATGAAATAACAATCCTGGAAACTTCTTTCAATGGCTGGGAGGATGGACCATGCTACCCTACGGCCCCTACCAAACTTCTACATGGGCGATGAACATTCTCCGGCAACAGTACTTGGTTATTCCCAGATCATCCAGGACATCTTTGGGATTTTCTCCCATTTCAGTCCTTTTCTGGAAATCTTCAAAGTAGGCTGAAATTACCTTACCACAGCTCAAACATCTTACTGGAATCATGTTCTCCTCTTTTTACTATAAATCCTCATGTTATTTATAAATTTAGTATAAAATAATGGGGTGATGAATTTATCGGTAACTCTTCTGCCTGCGGGCTCGGGCACCGCGACCACCGTATTTTTTGGGTTCTGATCTTCGGGGGTCTCCTACCAGCATGGTACGGTCGTAGTGACTGAACTTTTCTTTAAGTTCAATGTCTCCAGTCCACTGTACCAGTCCTTTGGCAATTACCATACGGGCGGCTTCTGCCTGTCCCATAACTCCGCCACCAATAACTTTAACATCTATGTCAACCTGGTCTATTAAGTCCCCAGCCAGGGTGAGGGGTTCGTTGATCTTCAATCGTGCCAGTTCTGGGTCGTATAGTTCCACTGGTTGTTTGTTGATACGAATTCTGCCTTTACCTTCTCTGAATTTGCCCCGGGCAATGGCAGTTTTTCTTTTTCCACTAGTGTGAATAACCTTCTTCATAATTACACTTCCTCACTTAGAATTTGGCTCCGAGTAGTTTGGATAGTTTTCCCAGTTCCACTGACTTGGTAATGTTTTTGGGCTGGGCTTCGTCTAACTGGCCGATTTCTTCACTTGCAAATTCCATAGGTACTCCAACGTGAACTCGCAGGCCCTTTAATGCTTCTCTTCCTTTGGGCTGTTTGTATGGTATCATACCCCTTACAGTTCTTCGGAATATGTCGTCAGGTCGGCGTGGGTATTTTGGTCCCATTCGTCTGGGGTTGGATATACTGGCCCGGTCAAGTCTCTGTTTGTACTTGGCATAGGCCCAATCCTTGTTACCAGAAATTATAATCTTTTCTGCATTTAAAACTGTTACCCGTTCCCCAGAGAGAAGTTTTTTACTGACTGTACTTGCCAGTCTTCCCAGGACGAGTCCTTCTCCATCTATAATCATTTTAACACCTTTATTATTGAATAATTTTTACTCCGCTTCCGGATGGATTTTCTTCCATGAGAAGGGTGATATCCATGCATTTGCCACCGGCACTTACAATTTTTTCTTCTGCCTGCTTTGAGAAGTCCAGTGCTGCTACTTGGACTTTGTGGTCCAGTGCTCCGCTTCCCAGGACTTTTCCAGGTACCAGTACTATTTCATCATCACTGGTGTATCTGTTTATTCTGGAAAGGTTAACCTCTGCCTGACTGCGGGTGGATTTTTTTAGCCTTCGTGCCAGGTCCCTCCATAGGGATGCTTCTTCCTGACGGGCTTTTTCTTTGAGGATCTTTATGAGTTGGTTAATTTGGGGGTTAGTTTTCATAGTTAACTTCCTCCTTCTTCACAAAAAGTAACGACTTTATCAGCTTTTTCTGATAATATATCGCATGCGCGAGTGAGTACTTCTGTTGGAGATAGTGAACCGTCGGTTTCAATGCGGAAGATAAATTTATCCTCCACAATCTCTACGGTAATGGCCTTGTTCTGGCAGTCCTTAACGCATGTCCTGCACATAGAACAGTTTTCCAGGTCCACCACTGTTATCTGGTTATTTTTTTCATTAAATTCCAGAACGTTTCTAGGGCATTCCTTCACACAATCCAGGCATGCCTCACATTTATCCAGGTCTATGTTGATCTCTGGATAATGTTTGTAAGCACAGGTGGTGGTGGGCTGCCATTTAGCATGCTCTTTACCAAATCCTAACTGTGCTATGGCTTCCAGTTCCACTTCGTCTCCTTCTTTGAGTTTTACCAGTGGAATGGTGTCCAGGACTGGTTTTAGATTGGGGTCCTCTGATTTAAGGTCCCCGGAATAGAGTGTTTTTGGTCCTTTACCTTTTAAGATGAGGGATATGCTGCAGCGGGAGCAGTGACCTTCACAGTCACAGTCTTCTGCCGGTACCAATGATTCCAGGTCGGTGGTGAGTGGTACCAGTCCCAGTCGGTGGGCCAATGCTTCGTCGAATATACGTGCATCGTTTTTTAAGATCTCCACGGTTTCAATGGCCAATGTGGGGACTTCCACCATAGAGATCCGGCGCAGGGCATTGACCATGCTAACATCCACACCTTCCACGGTGAAGATTAACTGGTCATTTTCCCTGGTTTTAATTTCTATCTCCATTCTAGACACTTCGCGTTTTATACCCTTCTACCCCTTTTACCACCGGGTCTTCCTGTACCATCGTGGGGGATGGGTGTTACATCTTCAATCTTTCCGATTTTTATTCCGGCACGGGCCAGTGCTCGGATGGTTGCCTGTGCTCCAGGTCCAGGTGAGCGTGGTCCATTTCCACCAGGTGCTCGCACCTTGATGTGCAGGCCTACTATTCCTTTTTCCTTTACATCATCTGCTGCCCTGCTTGCGGCTTCCATTGCTGCAAAGGGTGATGATTCCTGCCTGTCTGCTCGGACAACTTTACCACCAGACCATTGACTGATGGTTTCAGCTCCGGTAACATCGGTGATGGTGATGATGGTGTTGTTAAAGGATGAGTATACGTTGGCTACTCCCCATTTTTCTTTTGCTTTTTCTGCCATGTTCTCACCTTATCTCCTATTTCTCCTTCCTCTTCCTCTGTATGAATCCCTTTTTGGTCTTTCCTTTTTAGGTTTTTCCTTTTTGGGTGTTTCAGGGATTTTGAGTTTTATAACTGCTGAACCTGGATAGTATCCAATGAGTTCTTCTTCTCCTCTTTTTACCAGGTAACTGGGGGAGTCGATTTTTCTGTTGTTCATGGCTATGTGTCCGTGAACCACGAATACTCGTGCTTCTTTGGCTGTGTATGCCAGTCCTTTCCGGTGAACCACTGTCTGTAGTCTGCGGCGTAGCACATCTTCCACAGTCAGGTCCAGAACAGCTTCCAGTTTAGCGTTTTCTGGTAGTATACCTAATCGTATTAGGTGGTTCAGGAGTTGCTGCCTTTCAGTGGAGGTATGTTCACTGGACATACCCAGCAGTTCCCTGGCGTCTCTCCTGTACCTTTTAATCATAGTTTCGGCTTTCCAAACTTCTTTTTTGTTTTTCAAGCCGTATTTTTGAACTAATTTGTTTTCCTGTTTTATGCGGTCTGCATTCCAGGGGTGTGAAGGGGTATCGTAT
>AMGN01000030.1:12500-24001 GCA_000309865.1 Methanobacterium sp. Maddingley MBC34
AAAATAGGCTGATATGCGGCCTTCAACAATGAGATCATCGGCCTCGTCAGCTAATTTAGCCTGTCTCTGGTCTATTTCCTGATCAATTTTTATGTTTCCCTCGGCGAATTTACTGAACTCCAGTACATCCATATCCCTTTCTCGTGCCATCTGCCGGAAGATGTCCCCTGCAGATATGTAGGGGATTCCTGTTTTTTCAGATAGTATGTGGGAGGTTGTACTGGTTCCACTTCCAGCTGGTCCACCAATGGTTATGATCATTTAAGATCTATTCCTCAGTATCTTGAGATTCAGTATCTTGAATTTCACTATCTTGAGATTCAGTATCTTGAGATTCAAAGAGAGACCTGGCCTGTTCTTTGAATAATCTGCGTGTGCATTCTGTGCAGAGGTTACCGCCGAATGGTCTGTTTGGTCTTTTTTTAGACTTGGCAAGTTTTCTTATCTGGTAAGGTCTTCCTCGTGGAACTCCATGTAAGAGTTTACCACATTCAGCACAGTGGTGCTTTTTAGGTTTTTTCTTCTTGTAGTGGAGGACAGTTTTGCCTCCAGGGGTTCTACGGAAGGTTCTTTTATACGTTCGTGATCTGTATCTTAACGCTGGCATTTTAATTATCTCCTCTATATAAATCAGTTAAATATTTACTGTGAATGAATTGAATCTGGATTGGGAATTGGATTAAAATTGATTTCCAATATTCTGAGAATACTCCTCATTTATTCTTTGAGTTACATTCCCCCAGTTTTAAGTCCCATGAGTTTCCGGAATATTAAGGACATTGCGAATGAGCAGAGAATATACCATCCCAGCCATTCAATGGCCATGTAGGGAACTCCAGGTGACTGGTGGTAAAACATATGGAACAGGGGAACCAGTAGCACATAGAATACAAATGAAGGTAATTCAACAACCAATTTACTTATAGCAGGTTGAGCAGCCATCCACCAGAATATCAGCAGGATAGGTATCATGGTAACTATCATTGGTTTGAAGGAGTTCATCATCATCTCTTTCTGTAAGTCCATGAACTCTGCCTGTTTTTTCTGAACTTCAGCCATTGCTTTAGCATCCCCTGATTTCTGGGCTGCCATGGTTTCCTGCTGGAAACCTTTCATTTCCTTCTGCAAAAACTGCAACCGGTCCTGGTCCACCAGAAGCTTGTTGGCCAGGGTTATGAAAAAGGCCACTATAGTGGATATTATGAACACACCTATCATAGGGCCAAACATGTTGACCATGGGCATGAACACGAAGTCCAGTACACCGAATATTGGTTGAGTTATAAATTCAAATGCCATTTTTTGTTCCTCATATACCTACAACGGGTTTTTATCCCTAATGTTCTTAACTATAAAGGCTTATTACCCTAATAATTTTTATCCAATATTTTAGTCTTATCCATGATTTCTTATCTATAAATGATTCTTACCTTATAAAACTCTATCTATGAATGGTTCTACCCTACAATGTTTTTTTCATTTCTTCAACTGAACTTTCTAAGTGGTCATTGTGATTTTCAATAATCTTGACAGTGGCCCCGGTGTAAACTGCGTAGGCCATGGCTGTAGCCCGGTTCATTTCCTGATGTAGGTTAATGTCCTGCAGGCGTTCTGTGTCCCTGGTTCGGGTAGTGTCACTCACCCTGCGCATGAGTATTTCATCACCATCTGCTTCAATGAGAATGAACATGTCAGGCTGCAGTTCTTCCAGGACCCACTGGGGCAAACCTGGCAAGAAACCAGATGGAGTTTTAATGGTGCAGTGAGTGTCAACTATGGTGTTGGCAACTTCTGCCCTTGCTCGTATGGTCCCAGCTGCCTTTTTTTGGACTTCTTTCTGGGTTTCCGGAGGAAGTTTGCGCATGGAATCCCGATCTTCCACCAGTTTCATTTCCTGGGCTATTTCCAACATAACATCACCATAATTCACATGAACGTAATCTGTTTCTTTAAGAGCATGTTGAAGTACGGTGGTACTTCCTGATCCGGGTATTCCTGCAACGACAACAACTTTCATTTAATCACCTAAGAACTTCCTGAGCATTGGGTGCATGTCCATAAGCTGCTCCTGAGCTATTTCTTCATAGAGTTTGTACACAATACCCACTGTCAAAAGAACACCTGTTCCCCCTCCCAGAGCACCTGTGAGATCTGCTCCAAAGGCCAAAAGACCTACGAAAGCCCCTCCCAAGATTGTGATTGCAGGGATATATTTTTTGAGTATTCTTTCAAACTGGGTACGACTACTCCTGAATCCAGGAATCTGCATTCCCATTCCATGTAATTGTTTGGCCACTGCTTTGGGTCCTATGTTACTAAGTTCCACCCATAGCCATGCAAATAATACACATGATGCAATGAATACCACACCATAAATTGCCACTTGCAGGGGATTGGTAAGAATACTTGAAAGACCATAAGGCGTGGTTAAATAATAGGCTATTCCACTTATGGCTTTACCATTGGATACTGTCCCCAGAATAGGGAATCCTAACTTCTGGAACAATGCAGCAAATAACTGCACGTTCAAGAGTAATGCACTGGTTAATATAACCGGCATGTTACTGGCATAAATGAACTTTAAGGGATATTTACCCCTGGCTCCCTTTACCCCTCCAAAGGATAATGGTATTTCCACTCTCATACTCTCTGCATAAACCACTACCAAGAACACTGCAATCACCGCGAAGATGGGTATTAGTAGACTGAAGTCAGGTTGGCTAGTGGTTAATAAGTAGATGAACTGGGGTATGGCACCAGAAGGCACCCCTGGCGAGGTTGGGGAGGATAATGGATTTAAAGATCCTGTAATTATTTGTGCTGAAACACCTGCTGCGATGAATAGTCCAACTCCACTTCCGAATCCCCATTTGGATACTACTTCATCCAGGAATATGATTAGTATTCCTCCAATGGTGATCTGCAGGATCATGAGCCAGACGAACTCTGGGGATGATGGTGAAAGTGCTCCAGTAAGGACCAGTACTCCACCCTCAAAAAGAGTGAATATAACTGCAAGGAGTTTCTGTGTTCCCTGGAAGAAAGCCTTATCATCATGTTGTGAAAGATCCAGGTTCAGGATCTTACCTCCAACTAATAGCTGGAGTATGATGGATGCAGATACTATGGGTCCGATACCTAGGGTAAGTATGGAACCAAAACTACCAGCCATTACTGCTCTTAGCTGGGCGAACTGGTCCACAGAAGTTGAACTTAAACCAAATAACGGTATCTGACATAGTACAAAGTACAGTATCAAAATTACCCCTGTCCACTTTAGTTTTTCTTTAAAGGGAACCCGGTAACTTGGTGATTTTACCTGGGGTAAGTATGAGAATATCGGCAGAAGAGCTTCCTTCAACAATTGTTTTCACTCCTTATGATGGAACATGGAATTTTTTTTAATATAGAATCAATTCTACGGGAGAATAATTCTACTGGAGACTGATTGCTTCTCCACCATTTTCTTCAATTTTTCGAGTAGCACTTGCAGAGAAGTGAGGTGCCTTAATGGTGAGAGATCTGGTGATCTTTCCTTTGCCCAGTACTTTATCGTATCCTAATTGGGTGACATCGATGATGATGGTGTCACCTTCCTTCTGGGCTAATTCTTTTTCAACCAGTTTTTCTGCATTATCATCCAGATAATCCAGGTTCACTGTTTTAAACTTATTTATGGTCTTTTGTGGTCTCTTGAAACCATATTTACCATATCGGTCTGGGTCGAACTTAACTACCCAGGTCCACATATGTTTATGGCCTCCGGCTTTTCCTCTTCCACCACGGTGACCGGCTCCTCTTCTTTTCTTAGAGCAACCGCCCCCAATAGTTCGGGAGCCACGCAATTTCCGTATCTTACGGGTTCTTCTTATCATAATGTTACACCTTGAATTGTGATTCAATTATATTAATAAAGGATTTTTTTTATGGGTTAAATCATTTTTTTGATGAGTTGGGATATTTCTTCTCCCCTGTAACCCAGTGTTCCTCCTTCGTTGAAACTTTTTCGAATGTGACTGTAACCTTTTCGTGGTGGGTGTAGTCTGAAGATGGGTTTCAAACCAGATTCTTCCAGTGTGGTTTCTCCCTTTATGATTGCTTCAGAGAGTTCCTCTGCTGAGGAGTAGTCTCCAGTCACATCTTCAGGAGTGAACCTTTCTCTTCCAGGGAATCGTCCTCTTTTTTCTATGAGTTGGGTTAGTGTTTCCGGGTCTATTTCACCCCATGTTATGTAGTCCTTTCCTTTCCTGAGCATTCCCAGGTAACTGTCGTTTTCAGGTAATAGGACTGCATGGTTGATTCTGGTAAGTCGGAGCATATCCAGGGTATCGGCTATGCCTTTTTTGATTCCAGTACGTCCCCTGACTCTTAATGCTATAATCATGATATCACCTTACTCCACACAGACGCCCAGTTTTTTAAGGTTTTTAGTTGGGGCTTTTACCATACTTAACTTTTTGAGGGCATCGAATACTGCACCTGCAAAGTTGATGGTGGTCTGGGTCTGTCCCATGGTCTGGGACCATACATCGTCGATTCCAGCCAGTCCAAGGATGGTTTTACCCACATTTCCAATTACCAGTCCAACTCCACCAGGGGCGGGTATTAGGGTTACACGAACACTGCCTTTTTTACCTTCTACTTTGAAAGGTACGGTGTGTTCTCGTCCGCAGACACATCCCCAATCTCCACATCCTCGGCGAACCTTGATGACATTGTATTTGGCGTTGTCCACTGCTTTTCTGATGGCAGGGCCTACTTCTTTGGCTTTACCCTGTCCCAATCCAACATAACCGTTTTTGTTTCCCACTGCTACTATAACCCGGAAATTCACTTTACGTCCGGATTTGTGCATTCTCTGCACCAGGTTCACATCCATAACCTCTTCTTCGAGATCTGGAAGCAGGGAATCAACGATTTCCAGTTCCATGATAGGCAGACCCCTGTCGAAGATCTCATCGATACTGGTGATCTGACCCTCCTTTACCATGCGACCTAGATTGGTTTTGGGTTCCCATTCTTCGGCGTTATAATCATTCATTATGATACCTCTTTTTCGATCTTTTCCTTGATACTTTGAAAGTGATCAGGTAAGTCCTTAGGGGATAATCCCCTCTGGATGTACTGGGAAAACTTTTTCTCCATTTCAGCCTTATCTAATGATTCGGCGTACTGGGAAATGTGTTCTCCAGTGATTCTGTCTTCAGAAGGAAGGATAACATCGTTATGAGGTACTTCCAGACCGGCATCTATTGCTCCTTTAAGAACTGCATATACTTTTGATCCTTTAGTGGAAGTTGCTAGTCCCATGTCCAGTACTGCTCCCTCAATACCCTCTTTGATGGCTTTCTTGCCACATAGATATCCTGTGAGGTAAGCAGCAGAGGTGTTTTTACCACTGGCCAACCATCCCATGTTTTTTATTTCCTGGGAATGGGCTGAGACCAGGGTTTGGTCTCCTTCAATCTGCACATCTACTATCTGAGCAATGGTATGATTGCCAGTTACTCGAACTACCAGACGGTGCTTGTCTAATCCGATGAGTTTTAATCTTGCACCGTAGTTTGTTTTTCCTTCTCTTCTACGTTTAAATGCTACTTTATATCTTGATCCTTGTGCCAATGTTATTCCCCCGTTATCTTAAAAGGTCGTGGTCCCTGGCGTAGGTTTTCATGTAGGATTTACTACGGAATGCTCCACCTTTAGCCATTCTGTATAGCTTACGGTAGGTGGTGCGGTTAATTTCTCGCTCATCCCTCATAACCTTGAGGTCTTTTCGGAGGGCCCTGATGGTAGTCATCCAGGCTTTCTTTTTAGGGTTTCTGGCCCCTTTAGCTCCTTTTATACTTCCTCTACCTTTTCTTCGTCCTTTCTTTTTCTGTTCCGCTATCTTTTTTGATCGGTAACTGCTGATTCCCTTTTTGGGTCGTGCTTTAATGTAACCATCTTGGATGAGTTTGTTAACTCCTTCCCTGGTAATTGCCCGGGAAACCTCTTCCAGATTGTTAGGGTCTATCCAGACCCTGTTCACACCTACTTTGAGCAGGTCTGCAGCTAGTCTCTTCTGAGTAGTAAGATTCATAAAGAAACCTCCATGTCGACCTTTTAGAAAAAGGTCGATCAAAACTTCTTTTCCAATCCAAAAATTGTGTCAATTTTAGAACTGGGGATGCTAATACTTCCCTTGCATCCGAATTTTTTTTCATATTATTATGTTTTTCATATTGCCCTCACCATAGTGGATGGGGCCCCTTGATTTCCTATGATAAACCATCCATTCTGGATTCATTGCCAGTAATGGGGGTTTTTAGGATATTTATATGGGAATACTTTAAGGGATTAAAGATTAATGAATTAAGGAATTAATTAATTTAAGATTTTAATTCCCATCTCTTTTGCTTTTTTAAGCATAACTTCCCTTTTCCTAAGTCCTATGGTTGAACTAATTCTTCCAGCCTGGGTTGCAGGATCCAGATTTTCCAGTTCTTTTAGGTTGCACACCAGGACATCCTGGTATCCGGATGGATGGAGTCCTTTGGTAGCTCTGGGTGAGCAGTAACCAATGGTGGGTATTGCAGGTTTACGGGCTTGATACCTTCTTGCTTTACTGAGTTTACCCCTGGCTTTTCTCCAGTTTTCGCCCAGTTTTTTGTACCTGTGCCATTCCTGTCTCCTGAATTTTGGTTTCCTCATGAGGATCACTCCTTAGCCACCAGGTATATTCCGTCCTGGAACACCCTGGGGTCTCTTCCCTTGATTTTAGTAGCCTGTTCAAGGTTGGCCATTGTCTGGCCCACGTCTTCCTTGTTTACACCGGTAACGGTTACTTCGTCTCCCTGGATTTTAACCTGTGCACTGCCAACTATTTTGGCTGTACGGGGGTATCTTTCTCCCAGGAAGTTTTCAATGGTTACTTTTTCCTTGGCAGCTTTCACTGTCATTGGAAAGTGAGCGTAAACAATCTTCATTCGGTAGGTGAATCCTTCGGTTAATCCTTGGATCATGTTGCTAATGTGAGACTTGATAGTGCCCAGCATAGCTTTATCCTTCTTTTTTGGGAAGCGAGTTTCTAAGATCACCATACTATCTTCTTGTTTGATAGTGACATTACCCTGATTGAACTTACGTTTAAGTTCTCCTTTGGGTCCCTTGACTGTTATTTCTTTGTCAATGGTGACTTCCACGCCTTCTGGGACGGGGATTTCCTCCCTTAAAACCACTGCTAAAGCCATTTTTATCACCTTAATAAACGTATACCAGTAATCTACCACCGATACCACGTTCTTTAGCTTCGTTGTGGGTCATTATCCCTTCGGGAGTTGTTACAATCATTATCCCAAAGTTTTTGGATGGTAGGTATCGTTTTTCGAATTTCTCGAATTCATCTTTTTTCACGGCGTGCCTGGGCTTTATCACACCGCACTTGTTTATATTTCCCTCTAGTTCCACGGTGAACATGCCTGCTTTATTATCGTCAACATATTCAAATTCACCAATGTAACCTTCTTTTTGCATCGTCCTCAGGACCTGCCCAATCATTTTGGATGCGGGAGATACTGTGCATTTATTGTTTCCCTGCATCTCGTTGTTCCGCATATTAGTTAGGGCGTTGGCCAGAGGATCCATAAGAGTCATCTTGTCACCTCTAGTTAAACTTCTTAAATCCTATTTTAGGGGCGAGTTCCCGGAAACATTGCCTGCAGAGCATGAGGCCGTATCTTCGAACTAACGCAGAGTGGTCTCCGCATCTTCTACATTTCCTGGATGCCTTTCCGTATTTTCTGGGCAAAATTATCACCTATTCCTCTTTATCAGATTCTAATCGAATCTGGAATTTTTCCTTCATGTACTCCAGGGTCTCATCACGTGTGACCTGGTGTTTGTGAGGAATGTGCTTTCGCTGTATTTTCCTTCTTTTTATCCTGTATCCGGGTTTTTCGAAGGTTAGGTTAACGTTCATCCCGAATATTCCAATATCAGGGTCGTAGCGCATTCCAGGAATATCAATGTGTTCATGTATTCCAAAGGATAGATTTCCCTGCCTATCAAACTGTGTGGGGCGGATTTTGCTGTCAATTCCTGAAAGAATCAGTTTCACAGTTTCATCAGCCTGTTCCCCACGTAGGGTTACTTTACAGGCTATGGGCTGTCCCTTTCTAATTCCGAATTCAGGGTTGGTAACCTTGGAAGTGGTTCGCACTGGTTTCTGGTTGCTGATACTCTGGAGAAGCTTTTCTGCTCGTGCCAGTCTTTCACCGCCTTCTCCCACACCAATATTGACTGTGGCTTTGGCTATGCGTACCTGCTGCATAGGATTCATTTTATTGGCCTCCAGGTAGTGAAATCATGGGTTTATCTTTTCCCAGGACAAAAACATATTCCTGTAGGGTCTGGAATGTGGTTCCATCAGTTTCAATGAGTATGGTGTTGGGCATGGAACTGCGGGTGATGTTAATTTCTTTAACTGTTCCCTTCTCACCAATGTGCTTACCACCGGTAATAAGACCGATAGCTCCATCTTCAAATTTGATGGTTTCTTTAATTTCTTGATCAGGCACATTGAGTACTACCACATCACCAGTTTTGTAATCTTCTTCAGTCAGGTAGTTTCGACCGTCATGGAGGTTTAACTGTGTTTTACCTCCTTTGATGGTGACTTTGTCCTCGATACGGCATAGTTTGAACTCGGTGTTTCCCTCTTCTATTGGGTGTAGCACCAGTGTTCCCCGTTCGTTAGGAACTACCCGGTAGGCTTTTCCGCTTGTGGGTAGTTGAATTACATCCATGAATCCCACTGGGAATTTGTAGTCCTTGCGTATACGACCGTCTACCAGGATTTCACCGTTGTTGATGATGATTCTGGCTTCACGGGCGTTGTCAGCTATTTTTAGTATATCACGAACTATGACTAGAAGTGGTAATGATCCCTCTATGGAGTGTGGTCCTGGACTTGGTTTAACCGTCCAAGTGAACTCTTTAGGGTGGATGGGCCAGTGTTCTGGTGATTTAAACCGTTTTAAATGTTTTCTTGATCCCATTTTGGCCATTTTATCCCTTCCTCTCTAATATCTCGTTTCTTTCCTCATCATCCAGATCCATTTCTATAATCATCAGATTGGAGGGATGTACTGGATGGTAAACTTGATTTCCGTCGGGTTTTTGCACATTGAGGCCTTCGATCATGACTCGGTAGCGTTTAAGATCTACACCTTCAACCTTACCTTCATGATCCCTGAAGTCACCCCGGAGAACTTTTACAGTATCTCCTTTCCTTACTGGTAATGAACGTCGTTCGTGCTCTTCCCTTAGTTCTGGGCTGAGGTTGACGCTCATCAGCTTATGGCGGATGTGTAATGGTGCCTGGTATCGGAATTTTCTCTGTTTTCTTGGTTGTTTAGACATCTAATCACCTTAAACGAGTATGCTGGCAGCGCTTCCCACTGATGGCCATCTGTCCGCGGCTTCCTTGGCTACTGGTCCTCTGATTTCAGAACCTTTCAGGACTCCTTCTGGACTGATAATAACTGCTGCATTGTCCTCGAATTTCACTCTGAGCCCATCTGCCCTACGGAATTCTTTTTTCTGTCTTACAACCACTGCAGTGGTTACTTCCCGGCGCATATCTGCGGTTCCTTTTTTAACTGTGATGACAACCATATCACCCACACCTGCAGTAGCCAATCTTCTTCGGACACCTTTGTATCCTTTGACGGATATTATTTCCACTTCACGGGCTCCAGTGTTATCAACACATTGTAAGCGTGCGCCTATGGGTAGTGATTTACTGACGTTTGATGTGATGGCTTTCATTTTTTATCCCCTTTAACTTCCACCACCACGAAGTGCTTGGTCTTGGAAAGGGGCCGGCACTCCGCAATCTTAACTGCATCGCCAATATTTACCTGGATACAGTCTGGTTTATGGGCGTTTATTTTTGATTTTCGCTTTTCGTATCGTTCATATTTTCGTATGAACTTGTAAAAACTCCTTTCAACGGTTATGGTCCTTTCTGCCTTGTCACTAGTGACTATTCCTTCCAGGATCTGACCCCGCACTGGCAGGGTCCCGTGGAAGGGGCAGTTAGGATCATTGCATTTTTCTTTGGGTTCGGTAACTTCAATACCAACCATATTATCACCAATATTTCCTAAATCTCTTTTTTATCCTATCTTCAGGGCGAGAAACAATGATCTTCCCTTCGATTTCTATTATAACTCCATTGGAAAGTGTGAATTTGAAAGTGACACTCCCTTTGGGTATGATTTTTTCGTTACCTTCGCCATCTTCAATGGTGATGGTGTTTCTGGTTTCATCCACCACGCGTCCTTTAATTCCATTTAAATCTCCATGCAAACTGTGGGTGATTTCCACTTCCAGCCCCACCAGTTCATGCCTCATAATGTTTTGTGGAGTAATCATGCTATCGTGGTATGCATGGGTAGATGGTGAATGTTATTTTTATGTGAGTAAATCCCAGTGGGATCCTAGGAACTCGTGAGTCCGTTTGGATCCCTGAGGATATTAATCTCCCAGGAGACTTCTAAGGTTTTAAAACCTAATCTTTTAGTAAGAAGTCTCATTAAAGTTTTTGAACTTAAAACCGGTGATTAACTTTCAAAAAACATGGGATGTGTACACTTGTGGTGCATCAGTTCCATGCATTTGCAATTAGTTAACCCATTAATCTAACGAACCTGGATGTCGTCTGAAGAAAAGCCCATTCCGGCTAATACTTCTTTGACTCTCCTTTTATGGTCTCCTTGCAGTTCGATCTGGCCTTTTTTGGCAGTTCCCCCGCAGGCACATTTGTTTTTCAGTTCCTTGGTGAGTTCTTTAATGTCAATATCGTGTTCATCTATTCCCTCCACGATTGTCATCAGTTTTCCGAATCTTCTTCTCACCGTGAATACTTTAACACTCTGTATCTCTCGAGCTATTTCCTCACAGACGCAGAGTTCCTCTGGTAGACCACAAACATCGCAGACTTTCATCGATTTTAGTTCTCCTTATTTTTTTCGTTAATTATGGTTTTGACACGTGCTATGGTTCTTTTAAGTTCCTTGATCTTCCCCGGGTTTTCGTAAATCCCCGCGGCAGCGCTCTTGGAAATGTGACTGGCATGTTCTGCCTGAAGTTCTTCCAGTTTTTTCTGGATTTCCTCCATTCCCATTTCACGTATCTCTTTACTCCTTAATATAACCATATTTATACATCCTTTTATAATTTATGATGATTTCTAAGGATTAAATCCTTTTAGGATTTCTCCACTTTTTCCTTGATTTCGGAAGCTTTTTTGGTGACTTCAGCCACTTTATCTGAGGCTTTTTTCTTAGCTTTGGTAGCTTTCTCTTTCACTTCTTCAGCTTTCTCCTCAACAGCTTCTTTAACCTCAGTAGCTTTTTCCACTACTTCTTCGGCCTTCTCTTCAGCTGTTTCTTTAGCTTCAGTAGCTTTGTCTTTGACCTCAGTAGCTTTTTCCACTACTTCTTCAGTTTTTTCTT
>AMGN01000031.1 GCA_000309865.1 Methanobacterium sp. Maddingley MBC34
ATGGACAAACTGTCCGAAGAAAGAGAAAGAGGAGTAACCATAGACCTGGCCCACGCCAAGTTTGAAACTCCCAAGTACGAGTTCACCATTGTGGACTGTCCTGGTCACCGTGATTTCGTTAAAAACATGATCACCGGTGCATCACAGGCAGACGCCGCAGTACTGGTAGTAGCTATTGACGATGGAGTAATGCCTCAGACCAAGGAACACGCATTCTTAGCACGTACCCTCGGTATTAACCAGCTCATCATTGGTATAAACAAGATGGACCTGGTGGACTACAGTGAAGAAAAATTCAACGCACTCAAGGAAGAAGTTTCAGACCTGATTAAAACTGTGGCTTACAAGCCCAAGGATATCAACTTCATACCATTATCTGCATTTGAAGGGGACAACATAACCGAACCATCTGCAAACACTCCCTGGTACAAGGGACCAAGTCTGGTTAAAGCATTAGATGAATTCACTGCTCCTGAAAAACCAACCCAACTACCACTACGAGTACCAGTCCAGGATGTATACTCCATCACTGGTGTGGGAACCGTGCCTGTGGGCCGAGTGGAAACCGGTATCATGAAGAAAGCGGACAACGTCATCTTCGAACCACCAGGTGTAAGCGGAGAAGTAAAATCCATCGAAATGCACCACGAAATGCTGGATTCAGCAGAACCTGGTGACAACGTAGGATTCAACGTACGTGGAGTAGGTAAAAATGATATCCGCCGTGGAGACGTGGCCGGACACACTACCAACCCACCAACCGTTGCCAAAGAATTCACCGCACAGATCGTGGTCTTACAGCACCCTGGTGTTATAACCGTGGGTTACACTCCTGTATTCCACTGTCACACCGCACAGGTTGCCTGTACCTTCCTGGAACTCCAGAAAAAACTGGACCCCGCCACTGGTCAGGTTAAAGAAGAAAACCCAGACTTCCTGAAAACTGGGGACGCAGCTTTCGTAGTAGTCAAACCTACCAAACCAATGGTCATCGAAAAGATCAAAGACATACCACACATGGGCCGATTCGCTATACGTGACATGGGTCAGACTGTGGCTGCTGGTATGTGTATTGACCTGGTGCCAGCAAAATAGATTTGGGATAAATTTAATTGAAGGTAGACCGGGTCCGTCCCGGTTTATGTTACCTTCTCTTTGTTTTTAATGGAGGAATAGACTAATGAATAAAGCTAGAATCAAACTCACCGGCACCGACCCAGAAAAACTGGCCTTTGTATGTGACCAGCTCAAAAGAATCGCTGAAAGAACCGGTGTAGATCTCTCTGGACCAATACCATTACCCACCAAGAAACTAGTAGTACCCACCCGGAAATCACCGGATGGAGAAGGAAAAGCAACCTGGGAAAAATGGGAACTCCGGATCCACAAACGACTGGTAGGAATCGAAGCCGATGAAAGGGCCATGAGACAGGTAATGAAAGTCAACGTACCTGATAATGTGAGCATCGAAATCGAACTCCGCAGTTAAGTTAAAAAATAAATAACTTAAAACCAGGTAAAAAGATAAACGAATATTCACAGCTGAAAACAACAGCTTAAAAAAATTACCCATATTTTATATATTAATCCTTTTTTACCGGGATATTCTAATCCCAACCTTTTAAAAAAAGGTTGATCAAAAAAATAGGCATAAATAATCGTTAGCCGGGATAGCCTAGCCAGGTAAGGCGCGGGACTTGAGATCCCGTGGAGCATGGCTCCTCCAGGGTTCAAATCCCTGTCCCGGCGTATTCCTACTCTAACTTTTAGCTTTTTTTAAAACTATTTCTAATTTCTCTGTTTCTGAAACTATTACTCATGGTTTTATACCACATGGGATAATATCATAAATTAGTATGTTAAGATATTATCAAAATCCCTCGAAATCAGGAGTAATTTATGAAATCCAGAATTAGAACATCATTTGCAATACAATCTTTTTTCTTACTTTTCCTGTTTGCAGATAATTTTTTTTCATTTTTTAACCAATCAAAATCTTTCTCCTTATTTTTTATATTAACTATACCACCAGTCTTTGTAGTGACTTTATGTGGTGAAATAGCATATTTTAACAAAAAAATTGTTTTAACAATTTTGGCTGTTGTTTTAGCTTTAACAATTGGATTAATATCATATCAACCATTTAATCCCGGTGTTGATATAATGCAATATTATGAAATCGCTGGACTTTCAACCATTGTCGTTATTGCAATGGTTTTATGGGCATTTAAAGAATGGGATAAGATTGAAAAAGCAGTGAAACAGTACGATGACATTCTCGAAATGAATCCCTATGATATTACATCATTAAATAATAAAGGAGTGGAGTTAGCCAATCTGAAAAAGCATAAATGGGCAATGGAATATTTTGATAAGGCATTAAAAGTAGATCCTAATGATTCTGCTGCATTGCACAACAAAGGGGTTCTCATCACTAAATTCAAAAAAACTAGAAAAGATACTAATAAAGCTAATGAGTATTTTGATCGGGCATTAGAAGCAGATCCAGCGTTTGAAAATGCTAAAAGTTCTGGGAAGATAATTTTGGAAACTTAACTAAAAAAGTGGTATAAGATAGTCTAGCCAGATAATTGTGGGACTTGAGATCCCGTGGAGCATGGCTCCTCCAGGGTTCAAATCCCTGTCTCGGCTTACATCATTTTAAAGAATTTATTATTGCTCAAAGTAATTCAACCCGCTTAGTTTTCGATGCGTAAAATCAGAGATTTTGAACAGTTTAACTGAGGATAAATCCCAAATTCAATGCTAATTTTAACTGAATATCATATCTATTAATTTCTATAATTTCAAGCATTATAACCTAGTTAGACTTGATCAGTGAAGCTAATAGGCTCTCTTTTAATTGTTTCATGCACTTTTTTTAGGTCCCCACAATAACTGCATTTATAAGTTCTAGTAATGAAGGTTGTTGTAGGGCCATTTTTTGTTGTAATTTCTCTTACATCTGGCTTAACATCCTCTTTATAAGCAAATTCATGATTACATTGTTTGCATTTTGAAAATTTATAATAATCCGACGGTAAAATAAATATAATGCCTCCAATTAGTCCCATAACTATAAAAAAAGCAAATACGTAGAAATCATAAGGATAATAAAGAAAAAATCTTCCAAAACCGTTTAAGATTACTAAAAAGACAAATGAAATAATAGCACCTAAAATTCCAATTTTAACCAGATTGTATCCGATATATCTTGCATTATATATGCCAATTGTGTTAACAAAAAGGTGGGCAAGAACTTTACGCAGCAAAACATTTTTTTTACGTCCCTTGTAACGCCTTGCATCATACTCCTCTCTATGTTTCGCACGATTAAAATTTTTAGAGTCCTTATTGATAGTTTTAATTATTTTCAAGCTCCCACCAACTGACTACAGTAAAAATTTTCCAATGATTCTTATTTTTAGATGTATATATTAATTAAGGATATATTAAATATTAGTAAAAAATTAATAGAAAAATAGGAAACTAGCATTTCATTGAAATTTACGAGTTCTTCTGCAAAATCTTTGTTCATTATATATTTCATGATTAGCTTTGTTCCTTTTGGTTCGAATGTGACCTACCCAAATCTCTATTGCCTTGTATAAATGCTGAAATTCGAAAAATGTTTCGTATATACGTCAAGCAACTAATAAAGAGATAAAAAAGCTTTTAGATATGATTTAATAGGAAAAACGGTGAAAGCACAACAACACTTTACATTTTTAAGTAGTTGACGTAATGGTTGACGCAAATAATATTTTTGGACCATTTAATAAAATGTAAATGATAAAGAAAAGTGGAAATAAGGAGAATTTTATTATGTCTAAAATGATTTCAGATAACAATTTTTTGAATAAGTACTCCGGAGTTATTACAGGTCTTTATAATCGAAATAAGACGGTTTTAACTCTTTCAGTAGTTATATTTTTTGGATTCTTATTTTTAGGTATTTTAATTGGTTACTTTTCATCAGATTTTATTGGAAATCTCCTGAAAAATTATGTTAAGTTACTTCATGAAAGTAATGTTGAACTAACTACACTTTCATTATTCCTGCACAATCTTAAAGCTGCGCTTATTGCATACTTTGGTGGAATAATTGGAATAATTCCAGTAGGGGCCTTATCTTCTAACGGATTCGTTTATGGGGCTTTTTTAGGATATTTAATACATGGTGCTATTGTAACCAGTTCCGGAGTTTTAAAACCGGTACATTTTATTATTTACACTCTGCCTCATGGTATATTTGAAATTCCAGGATTTATTATAGCATGTGCTGCAGGGTTCCGGCTTACAACCCTGGTTATAGGGGTAATAAAAAGCATGATGAGGAAAACACCCATAAGTGATCATTACTGGAAATTGAAGGATTCTCTAGCATTGCTTGCAATTGCCATAGTCTTAATCTTTATTGCAGCCATTATTGAAGCTAATATTACCATATCTGTGGGAAATTACATTACCAATTTAAATTTATCAGTTTCTGGCATATAATTCAAGAAAAAAAGTTGATAATGAATGAGGGAGTTGACTTTGCTAAACTGGCAGAAGAGTTTTTCATGGACATTTTTTTAGACATGTAATGATTATCCAAAATTATATTGTTAATTGAAATAATATAATAATAGTAATTAACAGGATCACGTTTACATCAAACAATATATCATTCTAACTCAAATAAGATTTAAAGGGGGGATATAATGAATAAGAGAAATATTCTTATTTTAATAGTGGTGGTGCTGCTAATTATGGTTGTTGCAGTTGGATACTTCCTAATGCAGTCATTAAGCAACGTTACTCCAAACGTTACCAACAACACCACTACTAACAACACTATCCAGGTTAATGTACAGCAGAATCAGGCTAACCAAACTCAATCCAATTTTATATCTGCATCCAAAGCTAAATCAATCGCATCTAACTATTTAACTTCTGATTCTAAGAATGTGAATTTAGAAGCAGGTACTCCATCATTAAAAGGAAGTGTATATTATGTTCCAATGGTTGTGGCTAATGATTATTCACAATCCGCTAAAGGAACAGTTGTGGGTTATGTTAAAGTAGATGCTAAAACCGGCACAGTATTGGGGACAGAAACTTGGGATATTGAAACAGGTGAATCCATAGAAGAACCACCTTAGTACTGCAATGGGGATTCTTAGATTAATCAACCAAAACCGCCTAAAAACATTATAATGGCTGAAATTGTAGTATGTTCAACGGTAAGTCCACTTCAACCGGAGAAATATGCCCTATAAATTAATAACGCTGGAAGGGCCATTAATATTAAAACAGCCACAATGGAAAGTATGAGTAACCAAGTCCTGTCAGATGTTTTTTCCTTTTTTATTCCTTCATCAGCAGGGATATAATCCTGTCTACGCTTCAGATCATAACTTGAAAGATAGTACCCTATTTCACCACCACAATGGCACACATTTAAGTCATCAAGTGATTCCCCTTTTTGGGGTTGATACCTTTTACCGCATTTGTTGCATTTTAAATAACCCATATTCTTACTTCCACAATAATTTCTATAACTCCCAATTATTTACTCTAACTAGGAATAAATCATTTTTTTATTAATAAAAAGCAGACTAGGGCTATCATAAGTCCCAAGATGATTTCAATAACATAAAAAATGAATTGGTTTCCGAAATCCATTTTACCATTTATCCCAGCCATAATACCCAATGTTATACCCCCATAAATTTGAATTACTACAAAGCCAACCCCTAAAATAATTAAAAGTTTCATTAAAGGGCTGGTTTTTTTGGATTTGTTTTCATGATTTATGGGTTTATACCCTCTTTTATGCCCCTGGTCATCATAAAATTCCAGTTTTCCCCCGCAACCACAGCTTTTGAATTCACCTGGTAATTCTCCGGGCTTGAGATCGTAGCGTCCACCACAGGATTTACATAATAAATATCCCATATTAATCTTCTCCAGATTCTCCTATATTTGCCCTGTTTTTTCGTCTTTTTCTAAATATGAACCATAAAAGGCCTAAAATAATTGCAATAAGGATTCCAAAGAAAATAGCGAATAAGTATGTTCCTCCAGACGGTCCAAAGTATTCTATTCCTACTAGTAGGAAATATATTACCAGACCGCCTCCGTATGCAAATAATAAATAGCCACCTACAATAACAATTAAGATTTTAATTATAGGGTGTATTTTTGAACCTTTTTTTACAGAATAGATTGGTTTGTATCCTCGCCTACGTCCTTTATCATCATAGAATTCCAGCTCTCCTCCGCAACTGCACCTTTCAAAATCTCCAGGTGATTCTCCTGGTTGCAGCTGGTAACATCCCCCGCATGATTTACATTTTAAGTAACCCATTTTTACTCCTTATTGATTTATATTATGGGGATTGTTTTTTTTATTAATAAATCTTATTAAATGATTCAAAAAGCATTGTCTAACTAGTAGTCACAAATCGTATGGTCTTATTAATAATGAATAAATAACATAAGATTATGTCCTATTTGGTTTGTGATAAATGTGGGGGGCACTATGAGCTTCAATCGGGGGAAAAAGCAGAAGATTTTGACCTTACATGTGATGTGGGGGTAAACTAGAGTATAAAAAATCAATTAAGCTAGAAAATGAATTTAACAATCTGGATAATGAATTTAAAGATCTGGATAAGAGTTCTAGTATTTGGAAAAGAGTTATTAGTATTTCAGCCGGAGCCATAATCATAATCATAATATCAGTGCTTCTCAACCTAGAACTAGTTCGTTTTTGGGTTCTAAATTCTGGTAGTCCTTTATTCCTAACATATTTCCTAACTTTAGTTTTCGCTGGGGGTTTAGTGGTTTTTATTGCTAGAGGGAACTACAGGGATGGTATTTACAATTGTGCGGCAGCTGGTTTAATAGGGGGAACAATGGCTTCTATTCTCAATGGGTATATGCCCTCATCTTTTGGATATTTCCTAATCCAAATGAGTTTCCTGTTTTCTTTTCTGGGAGGATTAATCGTAATTGTAATGATAAAACTAATAGAATAAAATCTCTAAAGTTAACTCTCAATTAGATTGATTGCATATTTTTGAATAAATATATAAAATGAGAATAAATTTTCTTCTTTTATCTGAAAAATGAATTAATTATTATAACTATGCCCGGTCTAATTCAACTTCAACATCTATTTTTGATTCAAGATCATCGATGTTAACCCCTAATGTGGTAAAAACATCCCAGACTTCATATAATGCGATTTGTATTAATTCTACTTCTAATTTTTTATTATCTTCAGATATTATACGCTTAAATAAGCTTCCATCATTAAATTCAGCAAATATTTTTATGTTCCCATCCAGTTCCTCTTCATCTAAAAACACCAGTACATTAACCCATTCAATTTTAGGATTAGACAAAGCAGATTTTTTAATATTTGACACTATTTTTTCTTCTATTTCTTCAATATTCTCATCAATTATTGGTCTATCGAAGTTTTCTAGAATGCGATTAACATCATCCTCTTGAACGTCTGTTATGTTGTACTTTGCCAGTAATTCAGATCTATCAACAACCTCTAATCCTTCATTTTCCCCATTATCATTAATCCCTAACTCTTCACTTTCAAAACTATCTTCATAAATTTCATCATCAAAATGATCATTTAACCGGTAATCGTTATTGTCAGCCTCATGATCAAAATTATCTTTTTTAAAGCTGTCTTCAATCTCCTTCTCTTCCATTAATTCTTCAATAACATCCTTATGATGATCTTCATTGTTTTGGGTGGTGATGAATTGTATTGTTTTTTGTAGTTGGCGTTCTTTTCGTCTTTCCTTGAGTTTTTGTCTGATTTGTTCTTTTTCTTGTTGTTCTGCTTCTTCTAGAATAACTTGTATTTCTGGGTTGGTGTGGTGGGTTGTGTTTAGTTG
>AMGN01000032.1 GCA_000309865.1 Methanobacterium sp. Maddingley MBC34
AATAATAATAATAATAATAATAATAAAAAAAAAATGCTGATAATAATAATATTATTGGGGTAATAATAATTAAAGAATAGAGAGAATTAAAGGAGAGGTGTTCCTTTGACCAGTATTGATTTTTTCGGTGGCGTGGATGAAATTGGGGGCAATAAGATCCGCGTGCAGGGTAATGATAGTTCTTTCTTCTTAGACTTTGGAATGGGATTTTCACATGCCAACGATTACTTATCTGAGTTTCTGCAACCACGGAAAGCCAATGGAATCTGTGACTTTGTAGAACTGGGCCTCTTACCGGATATAAAAGGCATTTATCGGGAAGATTACCTCCGACATGTTGGCCTCCCTTACCCAGATGAACCTTCAGTTGACGGAGTTCTCATCAGCCACTCCCACGTGGACCACGTGGCTTATGTCCATCATTTACGAGAAGACATTCCAATCTACCTTACCAATGAATCTTACCTGATTTTAAAAGCCCTGGAAGATACTGGTGCAGCATCATTCTCAGAGTATCTTCATTTAAAAAAATCCTTTTATCTGGAACCCAAAAAACGTGGTGATGGTTACATGCGTTCCCGGGCTAATATCATTGATCGTGACATCCAAATTGTGAAACCATATAAAAAGTTTGAAATTGGTGACTTTAGCATTAAATCTGCCCCAGTTGATCATTCCCTACCTGGAGCATCGGCATTTATCTGTGAAAATGAAGATGAAACCATTGTATACACTGGTGATCTTCGTTTCCATGGTAGACATCCAGAACTCACCCTTAAATTCATTAAAGAAGCCCGTAAATCCAAGCCCACCATTATGATCAGTGAAGGTACACGTATTGATAGTAGTCGGAATATCAGTGAAATTGACATTGAAGAACGTGCAGTTAATGCTGTGAACAAGTATCAAGGCCTGGTGGTGGTTAACTATCCTGTAAGGGATCTGGACCGGCTTCTAACTTTCTATAAAGTTGCTGAGGATACAGAAAGGAAGCTGGTGGTGAGCCTTAAACAGGCTTATATTCTGAATTTGTTCAATGAAATCAACGATGAGTATCCTGATTTATCAGATGTGATGATTTACAAGCCCCGTAAGGGCTGGGGTCTTCTGGGAGAGGATAGTTTTGCCTGTGTGGATGATGAATGGTTATGTGCCAGTGACATTGATTCCTCACAAAGCCTAAGGGATTACAAGAAATGGGAAAGAGAACTATTGGAAAATGATAATGTATTGACTTTTCATGACCTTCGGGAAGATCCAGGGGATTATATATTCCGCTGTGATTTTTTTGAGTTAAAAGAACTTATTGATATAAAACCAGAGAATGGTGTATATATTAAGTCCAGCACCGAACCCTTTGATGAACAGATGGAAATAAATGAAAGGAAGGTACGAAATTGGTTGAAGTTATTCAACTTGCCCCTTTTAAATAAATGCTTCCATGCATCTGGGCACGCCAATGGCAAAGAGATTCTGGACATGATCCGTGAGGTCAATCCAGATAAGTTATATCCAGTTCACACCACACAAAAAAATAAATTCATGGAACTTCAGGATGACGGTATAAAAGTTATTTATCCCACCCTGACTGAATAAATCTATTATTACAAAAATATTAATTCACTATTTACAGTCAATTCACTTGTAACCCATTGTGAGAATCACTCCGATTACTAATAATACAGTGAACATGAGAATAAACATTATTAAAGGTTTATCAGTTTTTTTAATACCTAAAAACTGTATGAAATAAATATCCTCATTTTCTGTCCCTTTAGTTTCCTTGATTTTTTTAATGTAATCACTTTTGGGAGTGGTTTTGTTTGGCAGGTCCTTTTTAATAATTTCAGGTGTTTTAACAAATTTAGTGACTTCTTTAGTATTAGCAACTTCTTTAGTGTTAAATTCATTCTTATCTGTTTTACCAGGGACTTTACCATCTGTTTTACCAGGGAGTTTTGTAGTTTTTTGAATAGTACTATTTTTTGTTTCATGAATATTAAGAGATCCTGAAACAACATTATTAGGGAAGTAAGATGTTTTAACTGAGGTTTTTTCTTTAATTTTGTTTATGGTTTGATCAATATGTTTGCTAGATTGATCTATGAGTATATTTTCATCAGATTTTCTAGTATTTTCTTTATAATACTCTTCCCTGTAATAAGCGCGGTTTTTGGATTTGAGTCCTTTATTTTTGGATTCTATGTGAAAAATTGCATTTTCAGCATAAGTTTTTAGAATACCCCTTTCTTCATTCTTTAGTTTATCCAGATGTTCCAGAGCCCTTTCATCACCCATGGCCCCCAATGCCTGCACTGCTTCCAGTTTAACATTTAGATCATTATAATTAAGGGCTTCAATAACACCATTAACATCTTTAATAAGCTTTAATTTGCCTATATCCGGTTTTATATCTTTGGTACTGATTTTACGATAATAATTTCTATTTTTTACAGAGGGACTCTCTTCAGATTCCCTGAAAGATGGAAAACTTGGGGATTTTAATAATTCCTTTTTTTTAAAAGATGCATCTTCAAAACCATTCTCTAAATCAGAATCCAGAACTATAACATCAGATTTAATATTATGGGCAAATTCAACATCACTGACCCCACTCTCTGTAACTTTCGATAAATCTTTATTGGATTTAGTATTCTTTTTTGAATAATTATCAATACTGTCAACATAGGTTAAAGAACCATAACATTCACAAGAGACAAAATCATCTTTTGATTCGCTTTCTTCAAGTTTATAGTAACCACCACATTTTTGACATATCAAATATCCCATTTTTTTACACCTGTGTGAAAAATTTTTATATAATATTTTTTTAAATGATGTTGTTCATCTAAATAACTGTTTTCCAACGACATATTTTTCAACCGATTATTATGATTGTTGTAATTTGACAGAATACTATGCTAATTAAAAAAAAATTCAATTAAATCTAAAAAAAACTCATTTTCAATATGTTCGTAAAAATTTAACCATTTTAAGAAGAAATAAAAAATGAATAAAAAAATTTTATTACTGAAGATAAATTACATGCTACCAAAAAAAATCTATTCTTATGAATATTTTTTACATCCTTCATCTATGCCTTTCATCATTTTAGATTTTAGATCATCATAATTGGTTATTGCACCAGGACCAATATGCAATATGATATCTCCAGGTTTGGAATGTTTAATGGAGTACTCACCTGCAGTAACCATGTCTTCTGTGGCTATTTTAAGTGCATCAGAATCTTTTGCCCCTTCGAGTACTTCATGTGCTGATTTCATATCCAGGATACCAGTGGTTTCATTGTATCCACTGGCAATGATCACCTGTGCATATTCTCCCAGTACTTTCCCGATTTCTAACTTGTCCCGGGGATTGGTACTATCAGGATTATCAATTAATATTATCAGATCAGAACCATCGGCCTGTGAAAACTGTTTTAAAGTAGAAATAATACCTTCAGGTACAAAAGCCGCATCGAAATGGACATCACGCCCAGAATAATTACCAATGTATTCTAAATGTCCAGGAATTCCTTTAAACTTCATTAAACCTTTCCGTATGGATTCTTCCTTTAAACCATAAGCTAAAGCAACAGTTGCTGCAGCAAGGGAGTTTTCAAAGTAATATCCTTTTAGGTTGAATTCTGTTTCGAATTCCCCTTCTCGTCCCTTTAATTTATATTTGATCCCAATGTTCCCATCTTTAAGGTAACCAGAAACATCACAATCACTGTTCTTTGAGCAGTAATATAACACAGTGAGCTCCTGGAGTTTGTCCCTGCACTGGGAGCTGGCAACGATCATTTCACTGGAAGGGACTATCATTAACTTTCTACTGATATATTTTTCCAGGGAACCTTCAAATTCAGATAGATGGTCCGAATAAATATTGGTTATTAAACCTACTTTAAGTTTCAATTCTGATAAAAGTCGGATAGTGCCGTGGGGTAATTCCAACACAGCTATATCACTTTTGAGGTGATCACCATTGATAATTCCGTCCACAATCACTTCACTGAGTAAATTGCCTGAAAGGGATGAACAGGTCCACACATTGTATCCAGCATTTTCAAAGATTTCAGAGATGATATGAGTTGTGCTGGTTTTTCCAAGGGTCCCGGTTACGCCTATAACATCAACATTTATGGCAGTATCCATAATTTTGGCGATATCCTGATTTATAATTAATTTTAATTCATTATCAATCAAGTAATGTCTGATTGGAGAATCTTTAGGTATGTTTGGAGAAATGTACACTGCATCCACATCTTCAATATTGGTGGGGTCATCAAGCCCCAGATGAAGATTAACACCTTCTTCGGCCATTTTATGGAGGGTTTTTTGCACACTCTCTGGAAATTCCTCCATTTCCTTTTCATCAGTTATTTGAACCTGGTGACCAGCATAATTTAAAATCCTGGCAGCTGGTCGCCCAGCATTACCTGCACCTATTACGACACACTTCATGTTAAATTCTCCACAATTAAATTGCCCTTCCAGATAAATATACTTTAAGTTTTAAAGTAAAATTTTATTCAAATCTGTCCTGGAAGGGGATAATACTCTCTTATTTTAATATTACTAATTAAATCAAATAGCACTCCCATAAAAAGTTATTATGGGCTCTGTTTCTAACATTTTTAACCTATTAAACTTTATTATCCATAAAAACTTATTATCCATTAAATATATCTTAACGGTATTATATTTAGTTTTTATTGATATGACATATAAAAAAGCTAAGTCAGTCAGCTAATCTTTTAACGTATGTTTTTAAAGGAAATTGAGATATATATGCTAATTAAATTAATATCAAACCAAAAAGGACACATCTGCCCATTATATTATGATAACCTTTTTTCACATTATAAACCCTTTATGTTAGATATCCATGAGCATATACTTACTGAAAAATAGTTGGTACTGAAAAAAATTTGGAAATTAATTTAAATAAAGGATAAATAGAGGCAAGTTCAAACTAAATAATGATAAGTATATTAAAATAATGTGAATCAGTTGAAAATAGATTTACTTTTCTCAAAAATATTACTAAATTGATAATAAAAAAACCTATTCATAAAAACAGTAGGAGTGTTTGTATATGGCAGTTAAAATCAATGAAAACTATCTGTTAATTAAAAGCAACTATATCTTTTCTGAAATTAATCAAAGGGTTGAAAAATACCAGAATGATAATCCCGATGCCAACATAATCCGGATGGGTATTGGCGATGTAACACGACCATTACCTAAGGTTGTTACTGAAAAATTCACCGAAGCAGTGCATGAAATGGGTGATACTGAAACATTCAGGGGCTATGGTCCAGAGCAGGGTTATGATTTTTTGATTGAGGAAATTATAAAAAATGATTACACCCCTAGGGGCATCACCCTATCCTCTGATGAAGTTTTCGTCAGTGACGGTGCTAAATGTGATACTGGTAACATTCAGGAAATTTTTGATTTATCCAGCACTGTAGCAGTTACTGATCCAGTTTATCCTGTTTATGTGGAGAGTAATGTTATGGCGGGGAGAACCGGGCCCATGGGGGATGATGGTCGATACCAGAAACTGGTTTACATACCTTGCACTGAAGAGAATGGGTTTATCCCTGAACTTCCAGAGTCACCAGTGGATTTAATTTATTTATGCTTCCCTAACAATCCTACTGGTACTGCACTGACCACAGAACAACTGGCACAATGGGTGGATTATGCCCGTGAAAACAATTCAATAATTCTCTTTGATGCTGCATATGAAGCTTACATCCAGGAAGACAACATACCTCATAGTATTTATGAGATTGAAGGTGCCCGTGAAGTGGCAATTGAGTTCAGAAGTTTCTCTAAAAATGCTGGTTTCACCGGTACCCGTTGTGCTTACACCGTAGTTCCTAAGGAAGTTATGGGCTTTGACAGTGAAGGTAACCCTCATTCAGTTAACAGTTTATGGAACCGCCGTCAGACCACCAAGTTCAACGGTGTTTCATATCCTATTCAGGTGGCTGCCTGTGGAGTTTATTCACCAGAAGGACAGAAAGAGATCAAAGAATCCATTGATTATTACATGCAAAATGCTTCCATAATCAGGAACAGCTTAAAAGATCTGGGTTTAAGGGTTTACGGTGGAGTTAACTCACCCTATATCTGGGTTAAAACCCCTGGAGATATGGATTCCTGGCAATTCTTTGATCTTCTACTGGATGAAGCCCACATAGTGGGAACTCCTGGTGTGGGTTTCGGTCCTAGTGGTGAGGGTTATCTCAGGTTAACCGCCTTCAACACCCTGGAAAACACTGAAAAAGCCATGGAAAGAATATCCAAGTTATCTATCTAATAATGTCTGAATTTGAGATACAAAATTATCTATATGATTTAAATTGGCTGTGATTTAGATAAAATAACTTATTTTTTTAATTTACTAATTTTTTTTTGTTATTTTGTTTTTAGAAATATGGTAAGTGATATCCGATCTTTTAACCTGATTTTTTCAAAAATAGAATTAATTAAAAATTAAGATAAATGAACCAGTAAATAATAATAAAAAACTGGAAAAAAATAATGTTTAAATAATTACAACACTCATAGGATTATAACATATCCATATATTCCTTTAGAGCCTCTTTATAACTCCTGATCTGGGGGAATCCTTCCATCTTCCAGTTGTAATTTTCAAGAACAGAATAGAGTGGTCGTGGGGCTGGGCTGCCGAATTCTTCCGTGGTTACTGGTTTTAAATCAATTTCTATACCCGCATTTTCAAAGATTAACTGAGCATACTCATACCATGAACAATGATCACTGTTGGTAACATGGTAAATACCATATGCTGGTTTATTTATGAGCTGATTTATGGCTTTAGCCAGATCCACGGTGTAGGTGGGAGTTCCGATTTGGTCGCTGACCACAGATATACTATCATGGTTTTCTGCTAATTTCAACATGGTGGTGACAAAGTTAGGACCATGATAACCATACAACCATGCAGTTCGAACAATGTAGAATTTATTCAGAACATCACGTATGTAAACTTCTCCCTGGTGCTTGGTCTCTCCATATACACTCAATGGATTGGTCTGGTCATATTCACGGTAGGGGGTGCCTTTGGTTCCATCGAAAACATAGTCTGTGCAGATGTAAACCAGTGCACTGTCTGCTTCCAAGCAGGCTACTGCCACATTACGGGTTCCAATTGCATTCACATGGTAAGCCAGGTCTGCATTGGACTCACTCCCATCAACATCAGTGAAAGCAGCAGCATGAACCACCACATCGGGATTGATGCTTTTCACAGTCTCAATTGTCTTATCAATGTCAGTTATATCCAGAGTGTAAATAGTAGTAGTGCTAACATCATGTTCAGCAGATAAAATATCTTCCAGATCATGCCCTAACATTCCTTCTGCGCCTATAATCATTACTTTCATTTTCTCAAACCTGTAAAAACCTGTTTTAATCTTTATAACCAATATTGAAATACTATTTTAATGTTTTTCCCTTATTTGAATACTGTTTTGAATATATATAATCAATATTTGTTAACTGTTTTAAACTTTTTTAATAAAATATGGTATATACTCGAATAGTCCATTAGAACTAGCCTTTAAAAGACTTAAAAATGCATCAGGTGGAATACTCTGAATTGATGCGTACGTAATCATAGCTAAGGTCACAGCCATAAGCTGTTGCACTGTATTTTCCAACAGCCAGATCAACGGTTATTTTGATTTCTTCTCGTTCCATAATGCTTTCTGCAACTTCTAGCTCTTCGGTTCCTTCAAAGGCCATTATCTGACCATTATTTACAATATCCACAAATCTTTCCCCTTCTTCTAAACGAACACTGATGACATCTTCATCCATGCTGGCTCCGGAGTATCCCACTGCTGCCACTATACGGCCCCAGTTGGGATCAGCGCCGAATAGGGCAGTTTTTACCAGGGGTGATTTCACTACGGAACGGGCTGCGATTCTAGCGTCATTTAATGTTTTAGCACCATTAACTTCCACTTCCATGTACTTGGTTGCTCCTTCTCCATCTTTGGCCATCATCTGGGCCAGTTCACCGCACAGGTAGTCCAGTGCGTCCTGGAATTTTTCGTCAATGTTTCCATTTCCTGGTCTGGACAAGAGTATAACTATGTCATTGGTGCTCTCATCACCATCCACAACCACCATGTTGAATGTTTTTTCCACAGATTTGGTTAATGCTTCTTCAAGTTCAGTAGGTGTGGCTTCAATATCAGTGGTTATAAATGAAAGCATGGTACCCATGTTAGGGGCGATCATTCCTGAACCCTTAGTAATACCACCTATACGGATTGTTTTACCATTATTTAGGGTTGTTTCAACTGCGAATTCCTTGGGATAAGTGTCAGTCGTCATTATGGCCTCTGCAGCATTTCGTGATGACTCAGACGACGTTTCCAGTCTTCGCAGTGCATCGGTGATGAGATTGCTGATGATGGGTAATGGTAGCTGGCGTCCGATGATCCCGGTGGATGCAACTGCAACATCCCCCTGGGGGATGTCCAGCCCTTCGGCCACTTGAAAAGTCATGAGTTTAGCATGTTCAATACCTTCTTGCCCGGTGAAGCAGTTGGCATTTCCACTGTTGGCAACAATAGCTGATAGTTTCCCATCTTTAACTGATTCTCGGGTGATGATAATAGGGGCGGCTTGAACTTTATTTCTGGTAAACACTGCTGCAGCACTGCTTTCAGGGTAATGAATAATTGCTACCCCATAATTATCTTCACAGGCCCCTGCTGCCTTTACACCTTCCACTGCACATATTCCACCTTCAATTTTTTTCATTACTAATCCCACCCGTCTGGTCTATATGCCACTAAACATCATTTAATGAATTTGAAGATTTAGAAAATCTTAATTAATCAAGCTTTCTAAAAGCAAAAGTTTTCTAAAAAGCAATCATATGCCTTAATTATCATCTCTCCCATCTTATCACTTAAAAATGAATTAATAATCTTAATTAGTATTTTGGCGGTTTGACTTCAGAATCCCTTAATTAGTCCCTTAAAGGGGAATATTTTTCTATATCCAATTTGATCATTTCTATATCCAATTTGATCCTTTCCTCAGCTACAATATAAATAACCGGTTAAGGTCATGTTGTTTTATTGTTACTGGTCTGATTAGTTTGTGAATTCGTAGGGTTTGTTGTGGGTTCCTGATAAACATCTTCAGTGCTGGATGAGGATGTTGGGGTTTGCACTGTGGATTGGGTATTGGTAGTAGTATTAGGGGTAGTGGTGTTTTTCACATTGTAAACAACAGGTAATTGACTGGGTGTGCTGATGTTTAAACCAGTATTTTGGGTGTCGTTAAAGCTAAAGCCAGAGAACATACTGGCCCCGGTTCCGCATCCAAATGCGATTAATGATATTACCAGGGCAACTGCTGCCTTTCCCTTTAATTCTTCTTTCATATAATCAAGCCTTCATTTCTCAAATACGTAATATTAAGTAAGGGTCCTTTTAGAATGTTTCAACCCATGATGATTGGTTGACTTATGCTAAATCTGATCCAACTGGCATTAACCTAAAATTGGAATTGGATCTAATCATGCAGTAAGGGCGTAAAGTAAAGCCAGTCCAATGGCAACCAGCCCAAACTCCCAGTACCCCACATTCCAGCCGATTAGTGTGACCAGAAATACAAAGACAAATATCAGAATCACTCTGCCTGTTTTCTCCTGCATAAATTCAACAACTGCACGGCTGAACTCGGAGGGTATGTAATAGGCATATATTCCATCGGCCAGATCAAAGACCATAACTGGTGAGTTGTTCCAAATTTTAATGTCATCAGCCATTTGAGCTCTCTCCCCTGCTTCACGACGGCTTTTACCAATTCCAACTCTTAACCTGGCACCGTTGTTGAGGGCGTGCCAGGATGAATCGATTCCTGCACGGAGTGCAGCGTCTTTGGTGGGTAGGTTGGCGATTAAGTCATCCCCACCTTCACGGTAACCTTCAATTCTTCCTTTACAATCCTTTTCAATGAAACCTTTTATTTCATTCATGATCTCTACTAGCCTGTCACGACCCTGGTCTTCAATGAACTGGGTTGAATCAAAAGCATCAATGAAAAGATAATTATCGTAAACTGCGGGTGCCCCTTCCAGTTTCGATATTTTACTGGAGAACACTATGGCAAATTCACCGCCCAGTTTAGTGAATCCCACTCCCGAAGTTTGTCCTATTTGTTTGTTGAGGTTGATGGATCTTTCAATGGATGCAGCTCCAGTCATTCCCACTGCAGCCCGGACATCGATCTCAGTTTCCATACCAATTTTTATGAGTTCCACACCAACCCGAATAGCATCATTTTTGGATAAAAGTCGGGATACAATCTCGGTGTTACTCATCTCTACAATGGTACCATTTTCTTTTTTAATGAACTGTGAGAACTGGTCGATGATCCGTTTGTTACCCCCAAAAACTTCCACGTAGAGGTAACGATCACTTCCCATGATTATGTTACTTAAAAGGGCGTATTCATTTACATCGTTCTCAGCAGGTTTGATCTCAACGAACCTGCGGTTTTCCGGTATGTTACCTCGCCCAACTTCTTTTAAAAGGTTTTGAAATATATTTTCCGTGGTTATGTTGGCCCTTTCTATTTCCAGGAGCATGGTACGGGTGTAGTTCACCATCTCCACATATTCTGTTTCCTTCTCGTTGGTAGGATAATATTTAGTGCCTATACTTAAAACCCGATGTTTTAAGAGGAAACCGAATAACGTTCTCAACAGGTAATTGCCTGCCATCTACTTGTCTCCTCCCTTGTCCAGATTTATATCATAGTGTCCGGGTTTCTCCATCAGCATGCTCGGTTTTACTGATACTATAGGGAACTTCCAGGTTCCTAACCGTGCAGCGACTGTGCTGGCTATGTTTCGGGAGTTTTTCTTAACAAAGGAGTAGTCGTGATCATTGATGGTGATATTAACATCAAAGGGAGATTCCTCCAGTATTTCATCAGAGTAAATAATATTCAACTCGAAGGTCCCTGGTTTGGTGAATAAATCGTTACGAACCGCCACCAGAGGAGCATGGTCTAATTTTAAACGGTCACCTACAGTCACTGCGATGTTACCTGCATTTCTTACTGCATCCCGGTAGTCACGGGGGCTTACCAGTACAAAGATGATGAAATCACTGGTTTTCTCAGCATCTTCCACCATTTTCATGACCTTGTCAAATAAGGGTATTTTCATGAACATTCCTTCAATTTTAGAGTCTATGCCCTCATCAGAAGTCTTGGATATACGATCAATTGCCTCTTTGGCCACTGCAATCCCTGAAAGTTTCTTGTTTTTTTTCAGTTTATATGAATCATAACCCTTCTTCTCAAATTCAGATAGTGTCTGGGTAGATATTTTTTGCAGGATGTTTTTGATTTTTTTGGGCTGAGCAGAACTACCAATTACTATATTCTCACCCTTAAAGCTATATGGAATTCTGCGACTGTTAATATCCCTGAATTCATCGTAGAACTCACGGAAGGCATCATTGGATAATATTTTTGCATCTTCTTCTTCAGCCAGATTCAGGATGTAGTGATCTGCGTTGGTGCCTGCGGGTACCTGGTGCACTTTTTCCTCATCAAGGAGTTTATTGAATTCTTCCTTCTCATCGATTTCATGTCTCAGCGATGCATCAGCGATGAGAATAGGATGGTATCCTAACTTTTCCAGAGACTCTACTGCTTTAAGCAATTTAGCTAGGCTGGGTTTTCCATCCTTTTTTCCGAAGTGGGCTACGTTAGATGCATCCACAATTACCTGCAATCAATCACCTACATCTGTTTTCATACTTTGCCAGAGGGTGGGTTTCACCATTGGCAGTGTTCAAGAGGATATCTATATGTTCTTCATCTATATTAATGGTATTAAAGGAGGGTGTATCTTTCCCCCTGAGTTTAAAGGAAGAAACTGTTCCAGCAGTGGCAAAGACAGTTTCATGAACTATCCATGTATGGGGAACATGTTTATGACCTGACAGGACCAGATCAGCATTATTTTCAATTAGGGACATTAATATATCACCAGCATCACTTAAAACATTTCTTTCACGACCTGTACGGGGAACAGGAATAATATGATGATGTAATGCAATAATTTTGAATAAACCTTCATTTGATGCCGTTTTCATGGCATCTTCCATGAAACTCTGCTGTGATCTACCCACCTTACCAAAGTTAAGATCAGGTTCACTACTATCCAGTCCAATTACTTTGAATCCGTGATTTTTAACCTTGAGTGTACCGTATCTCTCTTTAATAATTTCCTCAAAGCAAATGTTTCCCAAATGGCGGGAATCATGGTTTCCAGGCACCACTAAAAGTGGTGTTTTGAACTGTTCCAAGTATTCTGCTGCCTGTTTTAACTCATTATAATACCCATTATCGGATAGATCGCCGGTGACAATTGTGGCATCAACTTCCATCTCGTTGATTCTGTCAATGGCATCCAGGAGCAGCTCCTCACGAAAGGCCAGTGCCCCCACATGCATGTCAGAGAGATGGGCAATAAGTGCCATTTAACTTAACCTCAAGATAGCCTCAGCTAGATCCCCACCAGTTTCTTCCAGGGCTTTCCTGGCTTCTTCCGGGCTGACGCCGGCCTGGGTAGCAACTAAGTCCACATCATCATCTGGTATTACAAGTTCAGTTTCAATTGCTCTTTCCTTGCTTTTTCCAGATATCTGGTAGGTATCCTGACCCATGAAATTCATCAAGTTAACCTTGGGATTAGTGATTACCAGTTCTTTATTTTTAAATTTAATGATTACTTCAGTGACACCTTTAACATCTTTCGTGTCCATGCCCATTTGTTTCATGGCTCTCTGCATCTGTTTTAGTTGTTTGGGGTTCATTCCTGCGCTGGGTAACATTACAAGCCTCCTTTTCTTGTCTTTACAGCTTGACCTGTGTTAAAATCAAGTATCTCTTTTCCATTTAATATTGACTTTCCGAAGGCCAGGAGTTGGTCTTCAGCATTCACTATCAATACTTCTTCCTTTGCATGGATATCTATATCACAATTTATAACGAATTTAGCAAATATACTTTTTCCTTCCCGGGCAAATGGTTCTGCATCTTCATTTACCACCACCCTGTTTTTGGGGTAGGGGAGGTATCGGTGCAATCTGCGAGCACCTTCCCTTGCCAGGACGAAAACACCATCACTGGCCCTTAAAGTGGCAATAAGTTCTTCACCATCATAAACATGACGTATTTTACCGGTTTTCCTGCTTTTAACAATTTTAAGATCTCCATTAAAAAGACCTTCCCCTGCACCCACTCCGAACTGGTAATCAGCAATCATTTTTATTCTTTCCTGCTCATTTACCACTATATTTAAGGTTTGAGGAAAATGGTATTCCTCCATTGAATGTGTTGTGTTGAGGGAAAATGTTTCGGCTACTTCTCCACTAACGATGATCTCTTCAAAACCTTCCATATAATCCTGGAGAACCTTGCCCACCATTTTAAGTGAATCTTCATCGTAACTATCAGGGGATTCATTCTGTGCCAGTGGATAAACCTGATCCAGTTCCAGTGGAATCAGCCCAAACGGGACATCAACCACAGTTACCTGCATATCTTCCAGTTGAGTTTCCATACCCTGCTGCTGAGATAGTTCCAAGCTTTCTTTTTTAGATATGCTTTCTTTTTTAGAGATATCAACACTTTCCTGTTCACTGATAATTCGATAGAATTTTTCAGGAATATCATATAAACGTTCGGAATAGGGTTTACTGCTCCTGGGGAGAAGTAATACACTCTTTTTAGAAGGGATTTGTTTCATCTTCTTCAGGTGTCGGTATACCTCTGGACGATGCAGAGATTCCGGTCCGGTGTAGAAGAATGCTGATTTTTTGTAGGGAGGATCATATTTTTCCAGATCTTCTGAGTAATTTTTGAGACTGCGCAGAGCTTCCAGGAGGAATGGATGGGCACGGCAACGTTGTTCAACCAGTTCCCAGAGGCTTCCTTCCACTATAGCCTGGCGTATCATTCTTATCTCAGCAAAACTCACCCTTAAATTATGTATGGCTAATAATTTGGATCTTTCAGCTTTTTCCATCTGCCTTAACTCTTCCGGAGTGTAATTGGTGCACACTTCACATGAACAGGGCATTTCATAGAGATTTTCCAGTTTTAAAGTTCCGCCCGGCATTAAAAGCCGGTCAGCCTCTGCATATAGAATGTAAGCTGCAGAGTCAAACAGGTCACATCCCATGGCCACTGCCAGTGCGAAGATCATTGGGTGACCTGCACCCATAAGGTGACGGGGTCGTGAATCAGGTAGATGGGTTACCGAGGCCATGACCACTTCCACTAACTCCTTATATCGGTAGGATTCCATGAGGGGAACTACTGCTCCTATGGGATGGACCTGGAAATCCATTTCTCCCAGTGCATCAGCACACTTGCTACGCAGGTCAGGGAAGGTGGAGCCCTGCACCACAGAGTTAAGCATGAATTCATCCCTAACTTCCAATGATTCTGCTGCTCTTTGGAGTGTGATTTCAAGCTCCCTCTCTGCACGTTCTCGTTTAACTGATGGAGGAGTGGGTATATCCAGGGATGTTCCAATATCAGTTCCTATTTTTTCCTGGAATTCCACTATTTCCTGATTGGAAACCTGAACATCCCCATATTCTGAGAGCTGGAACGATCCTGAATCTGTGACTACGGGTCCAGAAAAGTCGATCAGTTTATGGACACCCTCTTCCAAAGCTATTTCTCTTAGATCCTCATTTTTATAGATGAGGTAGGCATTGGTGATCACCACTTCTGCCCCATAATCAGAAACCTGGAGGGTTTGTTTTCCAGGGTGTATTACTGGCATGAGGGCCGGGGTCTTAATAGTTCCATGGGGTGTTTTAAGGCTCCCAACTCTACCCCTGGCATCTTTATATTTAATTTCAAAGTTCAAATTTATCACCTTTATAAAAATATCTTTAGTTAATAAACTAGGTTTAATTAATAGGTTTTTTAATAATTAGCAGGTTATCTCACAGTTTATAAAAACAATGTTTCAATAAATGTTTTATCCTATTTAATTATTTAATTGATTACTCTAAATTAATTATCGAAAATCTAAATTATAGAATTATCGAAAATCTAAATTATTGTAGAATCTATATCTAATACAATCTAATTATAACCTATAACCATAATCTATTCCATTATCATTTAAAATTACCATTGGCAACTATCTTTAATCGTTTCTCCATCTCTTTGATCCTTGCTCTGGAAGTAGAAGGTCCCTCCTGACCACAGCAACAAATGCAATTTGAAAACTGGGGGCAAACCAGGAAGCGGGATTTTAAGGAATTCAGATCATGAATACTGAATGATTCCAGGTGTTTGAGAACTCTTCTTTTTATTTTTTCATGATCCATTTTTCTTTCATCCAGATCATTGGCCAGATAAACGGGAGTTTTTACTGTTGAAGCTATTTTAGAATTACCCCTCGCAGTTATCCTCTCTAAATGTCTATTTTCAATTATTTCATTAGCTGAAAGATTTAATTCAGGATCCCGGTAGGGAATTCCGGCATCAGATAGGGCGATCATGCGCTCATCAACACTGCCCAGTGGTTTGGTAATCTTATGAAGTGATGGGGATGCCATGGTCCCCCCACTTCTTCCCAGGGCGGGTCCTTCACCGATCTCCAGACCTGCATTAAGGAGTGCGTATCGTACCGGGGCTGCAGAAGTATATGTTAAAATAACACCATCTTCTTTAAGTAAAGTTGAAACTTTAGCCAGGAATTCTCTGCTATAAAGTTCAGGGGATTTAGTGGGACTGAAAGGATCCAGAAACACCGCATCATAAACCTGGTTTTCAGGAATTTCCAGTACAATTTTCCGGGCATCTTCACAGTGCACTCTAATATTTACATTATCTGGTATTTCTGTTTCTTCAGCCTGAAATGATAGTAATCCTTTATTGATCAGGTAGTTTTCAATGGCCTTTTTAATCACAAGATAAGATACTGATTTATGGGTTTTGGATGGACTGGGTATTATCAAGCTAGCAGCCAGCACCTCCCATGATATTTCCACTAGATCCATCTCTAAATGTTCAATTTCACCCTCTACAAGAGGGTCTATGATTTGTTCCAGAGCAGCGGCGGCATTGATTCCAAGTCCACTGCAAATATCCAAGATTCCAACCTTTTTCTTTCCCCTGAGATCTGCAGGTTGAGCGAATTTTTCACGGGCCTCACGAAGAGCACCGTGAGTAGTGTGCATTGTTTCTATAGAGTCATTTACCTTTTGTGACTGTAAAGTGTAGCTACTATCTGCAGTTTCCACCAAAAAATCTTTAATTTTAAAAGTAGCCCACTCGCGTGCATTTTTATCCCCTTTTTTCTCTTTAAAAGACCATTTTCTTATTATGTCCATGGCCTCTGTTTCAGGAGTTAAAGGAGTATAAAATGAATTTTGGATTTTTTCCATAATCGAAACTCATAAAATTTTTTGAATAAAACTAAAAATTATACTACATTAGAACTAAACTACATTAGATATTTTAAGTAGATATTATACTAATAAAGCAATATTAAATTTATTAGGATATGTTCTTATGTTAAGAATTTTATATTATTTATCGAGATATAATCTTGATATACTCTAATACATACTATACTCTAAACATACAAATACTTAAAACTGCGGATACTATTTTTAATTACAATCATAGTTAATAAATTAGAGATTTTTAAAAATAAAAGAGAATTAAAATTAAAAAAATTAATTAAATAATAAATATTTAAAATTTTAGGTAATATTTCAGGAGATGTTGAATTTGGTCAAGATCATTGGAATTGTAGGAAGTCCCCGTAGTAACAGTAACACTGAAAAATTGGTAACAGAAGCCCTTCAATCAGCTAGGGCTGTTGGGGCAGAAACAGAACTTGTAAAGCTGGGAAGTGCTGAAATTGAACCATGTGTTGCCTGTGATATATGTAAAGCAACTGGTGAATGTGCCATATATGATGACGTGGGTGGAATACTGGAAAAAATGGTGGATTCACAGGGCCTGATCATTGGAAGCCCGGTTTACTTTGGAAATGTTACATCTCAACTTAAAATGTTGATGGATCGTTCAAGACCTCTGAGAATGGACTTTAAACTTAATAATAAAGTTGGAGGGGCCATAAGTACTGGGGGTTCACGTAACGGTGGTCAGGAAACCACAATTGCAGCTATCCATGAATTTTTACTCATCCAGGATGCCATCATTGTTGGAGATGGTGCTCCAATGGCCCATTATGGTGGAACAGGTGTTGGAACTACTGCTGAGGATGAAGTAGGTATACAAACATCACGTAATCTGGGTAAAAGAGTGGCTGAACTGGCCATGAAACTCAATGAATAACAATATGTAATAAATAAATTAACTCTTAAAAAAAAATAGTACACATTATATTGGTGCTTGAGAGTTTAACCAACTCTTATTTAATATAAAGATTAGAATTAAAATAAACAATTAGATTATTAAATTTAATATAATTCCTCTTAACTTTCAATTCAAGGGAGAATTAGATTTGAAAGACGCTTACCCCCCCAAAAATTCATCTGAAAAACAAAAAGGCATATACATTGTGCTACCTGCTTACAATGAAGAAAAAACCATAAATGAGGTTATGGGTGAATTGATTGACCTTGGTTTCAATTTGATTGTGGTTGATGATGGTTCCACTGACAACACCTACAGTGTCTCCAGGAACTTTCTCAAAAAGCACCCATCCCATGTAAACCTATACCGACATCCCATCAACCGGGGGTTGGGAGCCACACTCAGAACCGGGATCGAGGCAGCTCTTTCCCATGAATCTGATATAATCGTAACTTTTGATGCCGATGGCCAGCACCATTCTCAGGATATTCTCCCCATCTGCCAGCCCATAATTCAGGGTGAAGCAGATGTGGTGATTGGGAAGAGGAACTTCAAGGAGATGCCATTCCGTAAGAATTTTGGGAATGTGGTGATGAACATCATCACCCTAATTTTCTATGGTAAGGATGTTGAAGATTCCCAGTCCGGTCTCAGGGCATTCAACCGGAAAGCAGCAGGGTTAATGGAACTTCATTCCAGGGATTATGGGGTTTCTTCAGAGATAATTGGAGAAGTCAAACGAAAAGATCTAAACCTGGTTGAAGTACCCATCACTACTATTTACACAGATTACTCACTCTCCAAAGGTACCAACACCAGAGTGGGTCTAAAAATTCTGGGCAGACTAATTAGAAACATTTTCAAATAATTAAATATAAATTAAAAAATTAAACTAGGAATAATGAACTAGTTGAATGAAAGGGGCAAGAATAATGATATTATATCAATATATTGGAATACTCATTGGAATTATAGGTATCATAGTCACTTTTTTAAGGTTTAAAGATGGAAAAATGTCTTTAAATATGCTCCTGGTATGGGCTGCCATCTGGGTTCTTTTAATTATTTTCTCTATCTATCCGGATACAACTTCAACTCTGGCCACTATAACTGGAATAGGGCGGGGGTTAGATTTGATACTGATTATAGGACTTATCGGCAGTTATTATTTTGTATTCAAGATATACAATTTGATTGAGAATATTGAAGAGGAAATAACCAGTTTAACCAGGGAAATAGCATTGCAACGAGGGGAAGCAGGGCAACCAGAAAAAAAATCTAACAAAGATGAAAAATCACAATGAAAATAGTATTTACTCATTATAACAATCAATTGCACGGTTTAAATGATTTAATAGTCTTTTTCCAGAATTTTTCAATGTCCAAAGGTCATTGACAACTTTAATGCTGTTTTTGGCTAATTTTTCGGTTTTGTTGGGATCTAATAGTAGATTAGTAATTTCTTTAGAAAATGATTCTTCATCTCTTTCTGTGAGCATACCAGTATGATCGTGCTTAACACTTTCACGTACACCACCTTCTTTCACACCAACAACGGGGGTTCCACAACTCATTGCCTCTAAGGGAACTAAACCAAATGGTTCAAGATAAGGTGCATAAACAACCATCTTTGCCTGATTGTATAGTAAAACTAATTCATCATCCGTAATTAAATTTAATATTCGCAATTGAACATTCAATTCACTAGCAAGATTTTTTAAGTAGCTTTGCCATTGAATATTCCCCTGATCAGATACAATAACAAGTTCAGGACGTATTTGGGAGTCAATTTTTGATAAAGATTTAATAATAAATTCAAATCCTTTTTCAGGCAGACAATGCCCCACAGATAGGACAAAATTTTCTTTAGAGATGTTTAATGGTTTAAATAATTCTGTGTCAACCCCTAAGTATGAAACAAATGAATTTTGACCATAAGTTCTTAATATAGATTCATGAGAAAAGTAGGAGTTCACCACTGTATATCTGGAGTAGTTAGCTACTTTTTTATCCATATTAATCATACGGGAACCGTAAAGTTTTAAACGAAAACTTCTTAGGTCATTCTTAGTTCCTAACCCTGCTTTTTTAAAAAGATTACGATTAATTAACTCACGAAAAATTATGGATTGTTGGCAGTAGTAGACATGGGGTTTTTTTAAATATTTCAAAAAAAAGGGAGCCATAGTGTATCGATCTTGTTCACAAAAGACCACGTCATAATCTTCCTTGTTTACAGCTTCCGCGATTTTTTTTTGGGTTTTTTCAAGATCAGTTAAAGCAACTCTGTCTGGAAAATATTTGATACTAGAAAATAGGAAACCAATGAAGGTATTCTTCACTTCAAATGTATTTAAATTATTAACGATTTCTTTCAAGGATAAATAATCCTCATTTGCAGTAGAAGGAACAAATACATCAATTTCATGTTCTCTGGCCAAAAAGTCAACGTTATTATACAATGCTCTTTTTGCCCCTCCTGAAGGAAGATTATGGAAAATTGCTATTTTCATTGTTATAACCCTTTAAGATATTAAATTTGAAATAATGATATTTTAATTTATTTAACCTGTACGGATAATTTTAACAAATCTCTTAATAAATCCCCTTAAACCAACTTCAGGATACATTTTTATAGCAAGATTCAATATTCGGAATGGTTTTTTAAAAGATTTCCACAGAGTTTTAGGGATCCATCTTAAAAATTCATTATATAAACCATATTGTTGAACATAAGGATATAATCTAGGTATATTTATAATACTTAATCTCGTATCATTTGTTTCTAATATGGCAATTAAATAAGCCTTTTTACGTTCTTCAATGCTAAATTCAGGTGTTTCGGCACATGGTTCCTCACACATGAAATCGCCATCAACCAATGATGAATGGTTAATTAAATCAAAAACTTTTCCATTCTTATCATACCATTCTCGAATTTTGGTGCCTTCAAATGGGGTTATCATATTCCAATATATATGGTCTGGTTTCAATTTTTTGGCAAATTCTATGGAAACACGAGTATTTTCCAGTGAATCATCCTCCAGGCCAATTACAAAGCAGAGGTCTAAAGTCATTTTATGTTTTTTGATTAATCCTGCTGCTCTAATAATGTCGTCTAATGTTTCACCTTTACCAATCTTTTTAAAAACTTCTGGATGTCCAGATTCAACGCCTATTCCTATATGAGGGCATTTTGCTTTTTTCAGGAGCGATACGATTTCATCATCAAGACTGTCAGCACGAGTATTGATAACAGTTAGAGGTAAATTAATATTGCTGTTAATATAGCATTTGAGAAATTTTTTAATATGGTTTTTGCGGAACATTGCATTATCATCATAAACAACCACATTTCCAATACTATCAAACTTTTTTTTCGCGCTGATTATCTCTTCAATGCATTTTTCAACACTTTTGGGTCTCCACTTTCTTGTGGAAACAAATCTTACAGCGCAAAAACTGCAATTATATGGACATCCTCTACTGGTTAATAATGGGTAAAGAAAGATATCTTCATGACCCACAAATGAAGTGAAATCAGGAAAAGGCAATTTTTGAGGGTCAGGTGGTTCCGAACAAATTATTTTGCCTTTAGTACCAACATCTGCATTTTCCACAACATCCACTATTATATTTTCAGCTTCACCAACGATTATATAATTAGCCTTATCCACCAATTCATGGGAATATAAAGTAGCGTGAGGACCACCGACAATTATTGGCTTATTAAATTGAGATATTTGTTCAAATATAATATCTGCCTCTTTCATAGTGGCAGTATAAATGGTTAAACCCACCACATCGGGTTTGAAATCTTCAAAAATTGCCTTTGGATCAGGTGCATTTGGATTAAATTGATAATCAACAACTAAAACTTCATGCCCACAGCTTTTTAATACCGCAGCTAACATCGCAAGCCCAATATGAGGAGAATCACTATCACATTTCTCCCGCTTTGCATTGAAAAACAATATTCTTTTTGATTTATGATCCAATCTCACTTAAACATCACCATGAGTTTTAAAAATTTTATTAATTATATTTTAAATTTTATATTTGATAATAATTTATTAAATATTGCAAATAATGAAATTGTAGTTTAAGAGTAAAATTTAATCATTGAAAACTTCTTCATATACTTGCCATGTTTCATTTGCAGTTTTTTCCCAACTAAACATTTTAGCTCGTTTTAAACTTTTATCACTCATTTCAGCTTTTAAACTTTCATTGGTCAAAATTTGTTGCATAGTATCTGCAAATGCTTTACTGTCATTGGGATCCAAAGTAAATCCTGCATCACCCATAACTTCAGGTAAAGAAGAAGTATTTGAAGTGACTACGGGAGATCCACAAGCCATAGCCTCTAATGGAGGTAATCCAAATCCTTCATATAAAGATGGGAATACAAATAAATCAGCGGCATTATAAAATTTTATTAAATCCTGATCTGGCACATAACCCAAAAATGTTACATGTTTTGAAAGCCCTAATAACTCAACTTTTTTTGTTATCTCCTCAAATCCATAACCTGGTTTTCCTATTATTACTAATTTAGATTTTACTCCTTTTTTTAATAGCTTATAAAATGATTCAATTAACAAGGGGATGTTTTTTCTTAATTCCACATGTCCTACGTATAAAATATAAGGGGATGGAATATGGTACTTAAATTCCAGTTCTTCCCTAATTACAGATTTATTTTTAATAAATTTAAAATTTTTATTAGGGGCGAGAGGTATGACCTTTATTTTATCTTCAGGAATATGAAGGTAGTTTATAAGATCATTTTGACTGTTAAAAGAATCTGTAATTATAAAATCAGCCCTATTCTTTATTAATTTCAGTGTAGGTCCCCAAAATTTATAGTAAAAAGGAAGTTTTTTAGCAAATATGAGGGGAATCAAATCGTGAACTGTTAAAACTTTTTTCACATCTTTATTCATGAAAAAAGGGCTAATTTGAGGAAACATATGAGAGGGTAAATGAAAAACATCAATTTTAGCTTCTTTAATGGATCTAGAAAGAGTAATGGGATTTATAATATCAAATGGAAAAGAACCTATAACTACATCATCAACTTTTTTGTAAATATCATCATTAGACTTTTTAAAGTGGATAAGAGATATTTTACGGGATTGATCTGCTTCAATCATCCCCTGGACAATATGGTAAAGGTAATTATTGATACCCGTCCTTTTTACGTCTAAAATCCACGATAAGAATCCTACTTTCATGATTATCCATCTCTACTCTATTTCTTAATAAGAGGATGACAAATGATTCATTTACTTCATTGATTATTAATTATATTTATATTCATAAAAATGATAAAAACTATCAAAAAATATTATTTAACGATTTAAATTATAATTTAAATTATATTTTCATAAATTATATTGACTATGTTAATATGATAATTCACAGATAAAAACTT